>OMTC01000007.1 GCA_900313845.1 uncultured Prevotellaceae bacterium | reverse complement strand
GAAACGGCGAGCGCTCGGCATTTCGATAACGAGGGCTCGCTATAATTTTGTTGAGGGCTCGCCATTTCAGTAAAAACAAAGGAGCGATTCACTTCAATCTATGAAATGATTCAGCACAATCGAAGAAGTGATTTTGTTCAAGCAAAGGAGAGCGTCTGTACATTCGAAGCCACAGGCCCTTGCCTCAATTCATCAATCTCAAAATACTTTCGGCAATGGTTTGGGATGTGTTTTCCAAATTGAATTTTCTTTCTGCCAAGGCACGTGCCTTGCGACCCATTTCTTGAGCTTCTGCGGGATGCTCCGTGATATATCGAATGGCTTGCTCCCATGCCTCCACATCGTAGTAAGGCACAGAAATGCCCACGCCTTCCTCATCCACATCGTAGGGGAAAGTTGCGTTGCGAGTAGTGATAACAGGTGTTCCCAATGCCAAAGCCTCCACCAATGTGGTCAAACCAACGGTGTAGTTGCTTTTCCTACAGCAAATCGTGATGCATTCGGCTTGGTTCACGATTTGTGCCAATTCACCAATCATCAAACGGTTGATGACATTGATTTTCACGTTTTCGGGTACGGAAATGCCTCCCAACACCTTGGTATAGTCCAAATCACCCGTTTTTTCATTGATATACATGGTGAGCTTGGCTTTCTCCACCTTAGAGAAAGCCTCAATCAGCGTTGGCAAGTCGCGCTGTTCCTTTCCGGTTGAAATAAACCCGCTTCGCTGCTGTCCCTCTTTCAGCACATGGTCGTAGAACGCCAAATCGGGACCCCAAGGCACCACTTGCATCCTTTCCTTCCGTGCCTTCGTCGCTTTCAACGACTCATCCACAAGCTGCTGACTAAAGAAAAACATGTGGTCAATCCCCCGATAAAACAGTCTCGAAACTCGCTCCCTTAACCATCCTTTCGCCTCCACAATCGGTTGATGATGCCAAATGACAATCGGTTTGCGGTAAAGCCCCAAAGCACGCAAGAATATCAGTCCTTCGATGCCTCGAAAGGAAGTGGCATAGAGTGCATCGTATTTCTTTCCACAAGTGAGGATGCGCCAAGCCGTGAGCAACGTCAATTTCAGTCGATGATCATAGAACGGCTTATACAAATGAGGGATGACCTCCACTCCATATTTAGGCAAATGCGTAGCCCCATAGAGCAAATGCCCAGGATAAAGCCCCTCCTTCCATTCATTCAGAATGCGCTCCGTGTCTTGAGTATGGTAGAAATAAACTTTCATTTCTTGCGTAGATAACCTATACATTCCTTAAAAATCTTCGCACCCGAAAGCCACATGGCTACGACATAGATGACCGCTGCCATCAACACTCGAACCACCAACAGAAGATAGATGTTCTCGATGCCACGAGTGAGGAAATAGGTAAGAATCATCGTAGCAGCAGCTATCAACGCAAAAGGCAACAAGTCCTTGATGGCTTTCAAGAACCCTAAATGGATTTCACGCTTCAGGAACGCATGCCAAATGAAGAGCCAAAGGATGTAAACCACCACATAGCATACCACCATCAAGCGAACATCGGAAAGTGAGAAGTGAAAAGTGAAAAGTGAAAAATTCCACACCCAGCCAAACTTTTTCACTGCCACAAGCAAGCCCAAGATAACAAGCCCTTGGGAAATGATATTCCACATATACACATCGCTTCTGCCCCGACTAATCAAGAAATTGAAATAGAGTGCGGTGATGGGCATGAAAGCACCTGCAATGCACAGGAGTTGCATCATCTCAGCACTGCTCAACCACTTCTCACCAACGGCAATCACAATGAATTCCTTTGCCACGAGTGCCAACCCAAACATGGCAGGAAAAGCAACGAAACAGGTGAAACGTAGCATCTTTCGGAACACTCGCTGGAGACGTTCTGGGTCGTCACCCACCTGCACAAACATCGGTTGTGCCACGCCTTGCACCATACCCGTGATGAGTTGGCTACCCATCTTGTTCCATTTGTCGGCTTGGTCGTAGGTTCCCACCATGTTCTTCGTGTAAAAATAGCCGAAAACCAAAGTGAAAAGTTTGTTATTGATGCAGTTTAAGATATTCGTAATCAATAACTTACATGAGAATCCGAACATCTCCTTGATGGGTTGAAAACTGAAATGGAACGAAGGACAAAAACCAGAATATTTCCAACTGAGAATCGACACAACTGTTACGTAAATCATGGCTTGTGTCACAATACTCCAATAACTCATGCCCAACAATGCCATCGTTATGCCCACAGCACCCGAGATAATCAAGGCAATCACTCCGATAATCGCCTGTTCCTTCACCCTCATCTGCTTGAACAGGATGGCACGAGGAGTGATGGAAAAACTGGCAAAAAAGAAACCCAAGAAAGCGTAGCGAGAAAGCCAAAGGAGTTCGGAATCACCAAAAAACCGAACGATAAGCGGTGCACTGAACCAAAGAATGACGTAGAGCAGTGCACTCATCGAGATATTGAACCAAAAGACGGAGTTGTAATCCTCGTGAGTGGCATTCTTTCGGTTCGTCAACGCCGAAATGAACCCACTCTCTTGCAAAGCAGCAGCAATGGCGGAGAAGATAGCCAATTCACTCGCCAATCCATAGTCCTCCTGTGACAGGAGGCGAGCGAGGATAATGCCAAAGACAATATTGAGCAACTGCGTCGCCCCATTGTTTGCCATGCCCCATAGCAAACCCTTAGCCGTTTTGTCTTTCAAATCATTAGCACTCTCCATTCTTCGGTTTTCAGTTTTGCAAGTTTCAGTTTTTTTTGTAAACTTCGGTTTTCAGTTTTTTGTAAGCTTCGCCTTTGCTTTCTCAGTAAGCTTCGGTTTTGCCGAAGCCATCCATCATTTCTTCTTCATCCTTCCGCTTAGCCAAGTCACGCTTTCTATCTTTGGCACAAGCCAAGTGCAAGTGATGAGGATGAAAGCCAAGCAAAGGATGAAATCTTCCCAATGCCCCTTCATCGTGTGATAGAACAAGCGATGAGTGAGATGATAGATAATCAGCAGCGGATAGTGTGCCACAAAATACACCATCGAATGTTCACCTATAAAATTCACGAATGGCACCCGCTTCATAGGCAGAGAAAGGAGAATCCCCGCAAATCCACAAAGCGCAAGAATCGAATTCACGATAGCACCCACAGGACGTTGCACATACTGGTTCAAACTCATGTCGTACTCACCATGATAATGGATGTTGAAATAGATAAAAAGCCCGATGAATACGGCAGAAATTGCCATCATCGTCATCCTCGGCACATGCTGCATCACCCATTTCCACAGGCGTCCCAAGAAGAAAAAGAAAATGCCCAGAAACACATTACTCAAACTCATGGGTAATGGATTTCCTTGCGTGTAAAGCCAGTAACTGATGAAAGGGAACGTGACGATGATCCAGCGCAGATGCCTTACCTTTCCGATAAAGTGCATGAAAAGGTAAGCCACGTAGAAACTGAACAGGAACCAGATGGGAGCATTGCCGTATGGACGACTAATCATAATGTTGTGCTCCCAAGTGATACGCTTCTCCAAATAAGGCATGAACATGTCCAAGTTGAAAAGCATCATTCCGAAGAAAATGGCATCACCGATAAGCGTCCATGAAATATAAGGAACAAGCAGGCGCTTCGTACGGTCGATGCAATACTCCTTCGAATTGCCGCTCACCGTCTTATTGAAATAGCCTGCCTTAAAAAAGAAGAATGACATGAAGAAAAAAGTCCATGCCATCATCTTTTCGCACCACAAGAAACCACGCATACCACAAAAACCTGCCACGTGCAGAACTATCATTCTCAAGATGCAGATTCCACAAAGAAGGTCGAATGCATGATTTCTTTGTTTAAAAGCCATATAGGAAGAATTAATTAGTGATATGGACTCTCATACCATCGTAGGCAATACGATAGCGATAGAGTCCACGAGGGGATTCGTAAGTTCCTTTGCCCTTATCGAAAATCACACCATCGTTGTTGAGGTCGTATTTGATTCCACATTTGCCACAAGAAACGATGCCATTCTCTCCCATCGTGAGTCGGAAATCAACACGGTCACAATTCGGACAAGCCAAATCAAATGCACGATAATTGCCCCAAGTGTCAGTACCCACAATCAAGCCTCCCAAGCCGAAACGAAAATCCTTCGACAAGGCATCCATATTGTAGGAGGTCTCGCTTTGCAAAGTCTTCATCACTATCTGACTACCCGATTGGCGAATCGAAGCAAATTGCCCGTAGTTGCCAATCACATTGATGAGTTCCTTATACGACACCACCTGAAAACCACACATCACCCGATACTTCTCCGAGTAAGTGGAGGTCAGTTCATCCTTGCAAGACGTGGTAACAACCCCCATCAAGCAAATCAACAACAATACAAAGCGAATCTTAATCATCAAGAACTCAAATTAGAACCAAACAGCAGGATTTGAAATGATGGCATCTATTTCTGCCATTTCCTCATCCGAGAACTTCAAGTTGTTCAATGTCTCAAGATTATTATTGAGTTGAGCAACCGACGAAGTACCAATAATCAGAGAAGTGACGCGTTCATCATTCAGCACCCAAGCCAAAGCCATCTGCGCCATACTCTGACCACGACGCTTAGCAATAGCACCGAGTTTCTTGGCAGCCTCCACACGCTCTGGCGTCACCTGCGACTGTTGCAAGAATCCTGTAGAACGAGCAGCACGACTACCCTCAGGAATACCATTGTCATATTTCCCCGTCAAAAGTCCCTGAGCCAAAGGAGAAAAACAAATGACACCACTACCATTATCGGCAGCAATCTGGAAATTTTCTTTCTTTGCCTTCAAGTCGAACATAGAACAACGATACTGACTCAGCAAGCATGGCACTTTTGCTTCCTTCAGAATATCGTAAGCCAACTGCTGCTCCTTGGGAGGATATTTCGAAATACCTACATAGAGCGCCTTGCCCTGACGAACCAAATCAATCAAAGCCTGCATCGTTTCCTCCACTGGTGTCACACCATCGTAACGATGAGAATAGAACACATCGAAATACTCCACCCCACAGCGTTTCAGACTCTGATTGCACGATGCAATCAAGTTCTTACGTGAACTACCGTCCCCATAAACACCTGGCCACATTTCATGTCCAGCCTTCGAGGAAATAAACATCTCGTCGCGATGACTTGCCAAATGGGTTTTCAGAATCTTTCCGAAATTCGTCTCCGCACTACCAGGCGAAGGACCATAGTTATTGGCAAGATCGAAATGACAAATACCCGCGTCGAATGCACGAAGAATCATCTGAGTGGCAACATCGAAGTCATCGACATCGCCGAAATTGTGCCACAATCCCAACGAAAGCAACGGCAACTGCACACCGCTATGTCCACAAAACTTGTATTCCATCCTTTTTATATTATATCAATTAAAAGTGAAAAATGATGCTTTATTCTTCATTCTTCATTTAAAAGCAATTGAGCTATCGCCTCATCCATCTTTTCGAAGCGGAAACCAGCCATCACGTCGTCCATCAACTGCTGAATCTTGTCGTTGCAGAGATTGCCAATAGAACCCTCATGCGTGTGGTGAATATCCTTGTTAGGCGTAAATTTACCAGCCTCAATATCGAGTCCCACTTTCTTGTAGGCGTCGCGGAAAGGCATTCCCTCTCGTGCCAAACGATTCACTTCCTCCACAGAGAACATCGGATTGTAGATGTCGTTGTCGAGGATATGCTCGTTCACCTTCATCTTATTGATGATGTACGCTGCCATCTTCAAGCAATCCTTCAGTTCATCGAATGCAGGCAGGAACACCTCCTTAATAATCTGCAAATCGCGGAAATAACCCACAGGCAGGTTGTTCATAATCAATGTGATGGTCTGAGGCAATGCCTGCAACTTGTTGCATTTGGCACGCGTCAGTTCAAACACATCAGGATTCTTCTTGTGAGGCATGATGCTCGAACCCGTTGTGCAGTCGTCTGGCAACTTCACAAAACCGAAGTTCTGACTATTGAACATACATGCATCAAAAGCCATCTTCGCCACCGTACCCGCAATGCTCGCCATGGAGAAAGCCACATTGCGCTCTGTTTTTCCACGTCCCATCTGGGCATACACCACATTATAGTCCATGGAGTCGAAGCCCAACAAGTCTGTCGTCATCTGCCGATTGAGCGGGAAAGAAGATCCATAGCCTGCTGCAGAGCCCAACGGATTGCGATTGGTGATTTTCCATGCTGCTTGCAAATATTGCATATCATCTACCAGCCCTTCTGCGTAGGCACCAAACCACAAACCGAAACTCGATGGCATAGCCACCTGCAGATGTGTGTAGCCTGGCATCAGCACATCCTTGTAGCGGTTGCTCTGCTGAATCAGTTCGTCGAAAAGTTGTTTGGTAAGCTGGGCAATCTCACGTATTTGGTCGCGGATGAAGAGTTTCAGGTCCACCAGCACTTGGTCATTCCTCGAGCGTCCGCTATGGATTTTCTTGCCCACATCGCCCAACTTGCGAGTGAGCATCAGTTCCACTTGCGAATGCACGTCCTCCACACCTTCCTCAATGACGAATTCGCCTCGTTCAGCCTGCTGATAAATGCTTTTCAGTTCTTTCAGCAGCACCTTCAATTCATCCGCCGTGAGGAGGTCGATAGACTGAAGCATGGTGATGTGCGCCATACTGCCCAGCACATCATACTTGGCAAGATAGAGGTCCATCTCTCGGTCTTTGCCGATGGTGAACTTCTCAATCTCATCCGTCATGCGAACCTTCTTGGTCCAGATATTTTCTACTTTATTATTACTCATAGTTTTATTGTCACCCATCAAAGAGAGTGAATCCACTATTCATACGGAATCATCGCCAACAAGTCCGCTAACTTCTCGATGCCTTCTTTCAGTGGTTTTTCCACCATCACCTTGATGAAAGGATTCAGATTAGCATCAATCGTCAGCTTCATCTTACTGCTTGTCTCCGACGTAGGCAGCATCTGAATCCACAAAGTCATGGGAACAGGTGCTTCCACTGCTTCAAATTTCACACACTTCTCGGGTTCACGCTCAATGATTCGAATCGTCATCTTTCCCACTGGAGGAATATCCATGCTCACAGTGTCTTCAGTGAACTCCAAAGACTCCAACTGCTCCTGAGCTTTCTGGAACTGCTCTTCCGACACATTGCCCTTCATTCGCTCCACACTCGTAGGGTCGTTGAGTCGTTCCTTCACCGAGGACATATTGTTCAAGTCCGACAACTTCGCATAAACGCTCGATTGTGCAAATGGTACCTGCTTGATACTACTTTCGTATTTTGCCATCGAATGATTGACTGATTTAATAATTTACAATTTACCGATTAAAGTTACTAACTCTATCACAATGAAACATTCCCTCATAGGCATTCCTATTGAGCAGAGTAACTACCTTCCCTCCCCCTCGGGGGAGCCGGTGGGGGGCTCCTATTTCTTCCAATTAGCAGGGTCCTTGCGCCAATTGTCAAGCACAGGCACCTGAGCCTCAGTGATATATTGGGTTTTCAGTGCCACGTCGAGCACAGCTTCATAGTTTGTCAGCGTGATGAGTTTCACCTTGGCAGCCTTGAATGCCTCCTTGGCAACATCAAATCCATAAGTGAACGAAGCCACCATACCAATCACCTCGCAACCATTATTGCGGATAGCATCAACAGCCTTCAAACTGCTTCCACCCGTAGAAATCAAGTCTTCCACAACCACCACCTTCATGCCAGGCTTCAATTCGCCTTCGATGAGGTTCTCCAGTCCGTGGTCCTTTGGTTTCGAACGAACATACACGAATGGTTTGTTCAGTGCATCTGCCACGAGCGCTCCCTGAGGAATGGCACCTGTAGCCACACCCGCAATCGCATCCACCTCGTCAAAGTTCTCAAGAATGACACGTGTGATTTCCAACTTCACAAACGAACGCAAATCAGGATAAGAAAGTGTCTTGCGGTTGTCGCAATAGAATGGTGATTTCCAACCAGAAGCCCAAGTAAACGGATTATCTGGCTGCAACTTAATAGCTTTGATTTTCAACAATTTGTCCGCAAAGATTTTCTCTAATGTTTTCATATTTACACCTTATAAATTAAATACTGATTGAATTCGACTGCAAAGTTAGGAGAAAAATCTGAAACGACGAATGAAAAACATAATTAAATGAAAAATGAAGAACCTTTATCTCGGCGATAGCCAATGTAGAATGAAGAATTTACCCCATTCCTCACTCTCCATCATCACTAAGCCTCAGTTTTGCCAAAGCCCCCTTCTTTCGTTTCTCAGTAAGCTTCGGTTTCGCCGAAGCCAATCCTCTTCCCTTCCTTCGTTTCTCAGTAAGCTTTGGTTTTGCCAAAGCCATCCCTCCTCCCTGCATCGTTTCTCAGTAAGCTTCGGTTTCGCCGAAGCCATCCCCATCCCTCATTCCTCCTTCTTCAGCATTTCAATCAGCTCCTTCATGCCTGCAGAAGCACCTTTGGCAATCACGTGGATATTCAGGTCCATTGGCACATTGATAGGCTTCGGGTCAATCAAATACATCTTGCAGTTTCGCTTGGCATAGCGAAGAAGACCTGCTGCGGGATACACATTCAGCGAAGTGCCAATCACCACCAAGATGTCTGCTTCCGACACTTCGTCAATAGCAGGCTCAATCATTGGAACTGCCTCACCAAACCACACGATGAAAGGACGCAACTGTGAACCGTCCTTCGCCTTCTGCCCCATCTTGATATCGATATTCTCGGGAGTCAGCGTCACAATCTGGTCGGGGTCGTTCGGATTGTCAGTTGAAGTAGCCTTCATCAGTTCACCATGCAAGTGAATCACCTTCTTGCTTCCTGCACGCTCATGCAAGTCCTCCACGTTCTGGGTCACCACCGTCACATCGTACTTGTCCTCCAGACTTGCCACCAGTCGATGCCCCTCGTTCGGCTGAGCTGTCAGCAACTGATGCCTACGCTCATTATAAAACTGAATCACTAATGCAGGGTCTTGCCAATACCCCTCGATGCTCGCCACTTTCTGCACATCATACTGTTCCCACAGTCCGCCCGAATCGCGGAACGTGGCAAAACCACTCTCTGCCGACATACCAGCACCCGTCAAAAACACTAATTTCTTCATACTGATTTAAGATTTATATTTGTTTGAAACCATGTTCATCTGTGCAAATATCGTCAAAAAATCGAAATAATCAGCATAAAACCACAAAATTAGTTCTTTATTCCCCCATAAAAAGAAAAAGAGGTCGCACTCGAAAGCACGACCTCCAAACAAAGAGAATGAAAAAACTTATTTAAAATTACCAAATTGTATTTTGGATTTCACCATATTTTTCTTCATACTTGTTTTCATTTTCATCGTAGGAGTTACGATCCTTAGCCCTTGCTGAACCTAATCCCAATACACCAACAGATGGGTCTTGAATCTTATACATCATATAGCATACTGCTACTGTGATTTCTGGCTTGATATATTTCTTTTCCATAATTATTCTATTTTTGAATGAGAGAATCATTTAATAATAAATTTCTTACCATTCTTGATATAAATGCCCTTCTGAGGGTTTGTAACTTTCACACCCTGAAGCGTATAAATGGCTCCATTATCCTCCATGATGTTCTCCAAGGAGTTCACGCTCAAGAAGTATTCTTCCTCACCAGGCTCACCGATTGACTTCACCAAAGTTGGCAAAGTGCTTGGACGCTGTCCCCAGTTGCCACTAGATACAGGATTATGCCAATAAGTATTTCTGAATCTACCATTATTAGTAACAATCACTTCCATGCCTGTAGGATTATTAAAAAGGACTTCACCCGTTGATGCTGAATAAGTCGTATTATCTGGACTTGGCAATTTCAAATAAGCTTTATTAGCACCAAGTGTACCCCCTGTCAGCACTCTAAAGAAGCCCACATAATCTTTACTATCACGATCTTCTGCTGCTATTTGATTATCACCAGAGTTCAATGTAGTATCCCAAAAATTACCCATAATGAAATTACGTTCAATGACTTTAGTCTTAGCATCATTTGTATCGTATGGACCGTTTACAGTAACACCATTCTCATGGACTGTAGTTGTACTTGGTTCCAAAAAGTTCCTACAATTCACTGGAGTACCTTCTTCATCATTAATTAAACCCGTATTTCTAGTATAAGGCTTAATTTCTTCATTCGGATCTGTGGAATCCCATCCACCGCCTGTTAAATCTGGCAATGTATAACTCAACCTGTTATTAGCATCTGGCTCAACATATCCATACAAAATGACTCCTGTATTTTTAGGTATGGCGAAAACTTCCTGCAAATGAAGATAGTACTTACCATCCGTTTCTGTAATTTCATTTACCAAATAAGCACGGAAATTCAGTGGCACTATATGAGCTTTCTTGTCACTGTAAGTACGAAGGACAACTGAAGAGGTTGGTATTATTGGAGTGCCAGAACCAGAGTTGATGAATTCTTGCCATCCATTACCAGCAACTGAATGATGTCGGTCTAGCCAAGCCTGAAACTTTCCCTTATTCAGAGAAGTAGCTTGACTCAAAGTGTGATTTTTGTTCACAAAATAGTCATCCATTTCTTCTGGGAAATGTAAAGTAGCGTATGCTGCATAATCAGCATCCGTCTGACCTACCGTAGCCATCTTGTCGAAAGCACCATTTGCAGCAGCAGTACATCCCTCAACTGTCACATCAATCAGTGCTTTAATGGCTGCGTTTTGGAATGCTTGTGTATTAATAAATTCAACATTATCTGGGATTACTATACTTTTAATAGGTGTGTTAATAATAGCTTGCGTAGCAATGTATTTAACACTTTCTGGTATTTCAAAAGTAGTAGTCAGATCCGAATTATCATCAATGGTTTTAAAGCAAATACTTTCTACATATTTCGATAGTTTTGCCTCTGTCAGTTCATCAAAATAGTAGAATGCCATAACATTCTTCATGTATATTTTTGTTACCGAAGAGGTTGTTTTAGTTACAGGATCATATTTATTATAAGTAACTTCCTCAACACTACTCAAATCCTGCTTAAAGTGAGCCTCACTCATATCTACAGAGGTGGCTGCATAATCATGTTGGAATGCCAACATATTATCAATGTAGCCTTTGAATATCAACTTCGTAGCGCCAGTGATTAAAGTCGCTTCAGCAGTAGTAAAATCATTAGGAAGTCCAGCTCCTGGAGCACCGCTAACCTCTGTATGAGTATCTCCATGATTATCTGTAACAGTAGTATTTACCCACTGTCCACCATCAATTGTCACACTACCATCACCATTATCAGTAACAGTGTATGCACTTGCCAATGTGCTATAAGCACACAATAAAGCAATTAAAAATAAGTTTTTTTTCTTCATAATTGTATCTCAATAAAATTGGTTAAAAAAATCTATGATTAGTTTTTAATACTTATCGAATTTTGACTTCACAACAACATAAATCTGCTATTTCATTACTATAAATTATAAATAATGTGTTGTGCGTAGTTTTTTGTGAATTTGTAACAAATAGAAATGATTTTGTTGCAAAATTACACTGAATACGGTAGAAAAAGTGTGAAAAAATAAGGAATAGTGTTTAAAAAATAACAAGAGCATGTGAAATTTCTAAGAATTTTCACACTTTTCTCAGTGAATTTTTGCCCAATTCATCGGTAGTTTGTACCTTTACCCCCACAAAGGTCACACAAATGGAAGAAACGCAATTTGCAGCCACAGTATTGATGTCAATACTAACGCTGACATTGGTATTTTTGCTACCTAAACAAGCAACAAAGAATGTTGTGATCAGCTATTCGCGTTGGCTAATGGCTGGTGGCACAGCATTGCTGACTGTGCAGTTCTTCCTTCAATACTTTTTTCACTTCCGCCAGATGGGTGTCACTCAGGGAGTCTTGGTGAACCTTCTCTTTTTTATCCCATCTTCGTGGCTTTTTAGTCTGTCCATTCTTTGGCTCCAACGACAGGGACGAATTGGCTGGGATTTGTTTTTGCCTGGACTGCTGTCATGGATCCTGACATCGTCACTCTTGGTGATTGCAGCCATCATAAACATCCAACCTTCATGGAACAATACCATTCAGATACGCTATGCAGAATTAGCCTCCGCAGTTGTGTATTTCGCCATGAACGCATACTATACGACTACAAACATACTTGGTAATCGAAGACTGCGTCGTGCATTGAGCAACTTCTACGACTATGAAACCGGCGACATGTTATACTGGATGGAACGAAGTGTACAGATGTTGTCACTGATAGTCTATGGCGTACCGATTATCATCTTTTTCCACGGCTTCTTTCTGATAGCCTTTGCCCTGCTTATTCTCTATCTCATCTACTATTTGGTGTTCTGTTTCGTTTGCTACGTTGTGAGCAACGACTCAAAAAAAGTGAACGAGGCTGAGACGAATGCCGTGAAAGTCAAGATGGATGAGAAGAACGACATGTCGGTCGATGACATTCAGCGTATGACCGCCATCGTTGACCGTTGGGTGGCATCGGGAGGCTATTTGAAGAGTGGCATCACCATGCAGACCGTCGTTGCAGAGATGCACATACCGCGTTACCAATTGGCAGCTTGGCTAAAAACAACCGAATGGGAACTTTTCAATCCTTGGTTGACCCATCTGCGAATAGAGGAAGCCAAGCGCGTGATGAAAGAGCATCCCGACTGGTCGAACGATGCCATCGCTACTCAATGCGGCTTCTCTTCCCGCACCTATTTCCAAAAAGTATTTCGCTTGCAAACAGGAATGACGCCTTCCGAGTTCGTAGAGCGATAGCTGGCTACTACGAGTCCCCAAAAAGCACTAAATACGACACATTTTCACGCCTCTCCCCACTTTTGCCGCAATTTTTGCCCTTTGTCGCAACAGACAAAGGTAAAAACATTCATATCTCTTGCTGCTCCCCACAAAACCCCATAACTTTGCAGCGTCAAACAAAAAGTGAATGATGACACATCAGAAAAAACAGAAAACAAATCACATCAATATATAAACAATCTTAATTTTTCTTGTGAGGGTGCTTGTCAGAGATGATAGGCACCCTTTTTTGCATGCTTAAACACTCATTTGCAAGCAATTCACTCCTCGATGACCTCAATATAGAAGCTGAAGGGACGGAAGCCATCATTGCAACTTATCATTGCACTCATGGGGTTCTTCATCCAACCATCGAAGAAATTGCCTTCACCTCTTGCCAACTTCTCCACAAATTCCTGCATGGATAGCCACGCTGACGGACACATTCCTTCGGGACATTTGCCATCAACTGAAATCCATTGCTGACCCTCAACCACCTCGCAAGGCACATCGAGAGGGTTCTCATATCGTTCCATCAAATCGGGATAGACGGTCTGGCGTATAGCTGTAATTCTTACTTTGTTCATGTCGATTACTCCTATTATTCGTTACTAAACCAACAAAAAAGCATATTTAGCGTAATCTTTTCATGCGTATGGTGATGGGGGTGTCAGTAATCTTGATTTTGCTAACGTAGCTGAGCCCGTTGTTAGCAGCAAGGGTTTCGTCTGTTGGGGATATCCAAAAAGCAAAATGCCCAGTGGAGTCTGTGGCTGTACCATCTGATTTACCTTCTACCCAAACCCAAACATCCGCCCATGGCTTGCCCTCCTCATCAAGAACATAGCCCTCCACGTGGCGGAGCTTCTGCATCAGTTCTGGATGCTTGCGGACGTAAGCATCACAGTGCGTATCAGGTTCTGTCGTGTATTCCACAATCATATCCTTGACTTTCACGCCATATTTCTCTGCGTATGCCCGTTTTGGCTCTTCTTCCCTGAGAAAAGAAATGCTGCGGATGGTCTGCTGTCGTCGATTGAAATAGACACGTTCATTCACACCCAAGTCGCTTACATACCCAGTGGAATCGGCAAGTGGTGTGCCATTCACCACAATGAGTCTGCGCACGGTACCAGGTTCCAAGACTTCTGGCTCAGGAGCGGTAGTCAGGCCCTTGATAACTATCTGATACGCTGCAAAAAGAGAATCTTTGCGGCTCACGTTACCCATCCTGACAGATTCTGCCAATTCGTTGGTAAACTTCACGAGCACATTCTTTGCACGATGTGATTTTGCCAGCTGACCATTGATGAAATATTCCCACTTCGTACCATCCAAGATATGCACCTCCCTATCTTCAGCTGTGCCAACAGCTGTCGTCCATAGTTCCCTTAAATTCTGAACCTGAGTGGGGGTTATGGGAAGAGAGTAAGTATTTACGTCAGGAGCCACGTAGTTCTTTGGACGCTTACGCAGAACCGACCGGGATACATTCTTCCTTATCTTCTTACTTTTATGCCAGGCATGATATGTGGAATACCAAATGCTTTTCTCAGCTATCTTGTAAACGAGTGCATGAGCCACGGAGTCGTATGTCAGCGTCCATTCGGGCGAGAACGACGGCACACACTCCACACCAAATGCCGCACCCTGTGGCATCAGTAACCTCAGCTTTTCGCGGTCATTCATCGCTACCTGAGAGTTTTTTTTACGCCATGCCTTGGATTCGCTGTCCACACGGATGAGCCTGTCTTGTGCTGCCAACGGTAGTGTGACAAGGATGAGCAGTGCGATGATGGCTGTTTTCTTCATATTGTAGTCTTTAAGATACCGCAAATTTAGATAAAAATCTCGAGGTATTATGCTTGTCGAGATAAAAATGTAAACAAATTGCCACGAATGGCTTCGAATGTACAGACGCAATCCAATGATTGTACTGAACCTGTCCTTCGCTTGAACTGAAGCAGTCCCTTGATTACACTGAG
>OMTC01000041.1 GCA_900313845.1 uncultured Prevotellaceae bacterium | reverse complement strand
CGTTAGTGATTATTATTCCATCTTTATCTCCATTTGTGCCCCTTCGAGTCCTTCGCTGCTCAGTCTGAGCGTGACGGTTCCGCTTTCGTCCTGTGCCTGAACAATGGCGAGGGCTTGACCGTGGAATGTCTTTGGCGTGAGCGAACGGAACGATTCCATGTCGGTAGGATTGCCGTTGCCACCCACCACGATGGCTTTGGCACCGCTTACTTCCATCTTCAGAGGCAATTCGGCATTTGGACACAGGTTTCCCTCTTGGTCCACCACCGAAATGCTGACGTATGCAAGGTCGTTGTGCGAAGCCGAGATGGGGTTGCGGTCTGCTTTCATCACCAGCTTCTTAGGTGCTCCACTTGTCTTGAAAATCTTGGCACCAGCCAGTACACGGCTTCCCAAGTTTTTCGCAACGAGTTCGCCTGGTTCGTAGTTCACGGTGAAGATAGCTTCGTAGCTGTCGCGATTTACTTCCTGCTCACCGATGAATCGTCCGTTCAGGCTGAGGCTTACCCGTGGTGCACGCGAATACACTCTCACCGTCATGGGTTGTCCTTCCTGTCCGTCCCATGTCCAGTGGTTCTCTTCTCGTCTCCATCCCCATCCCGTGTATTTCTCTTTCTGTCCGTCACGAAGCGCTGGTTGCACCGCCATTTCGATGTTTGACCGTCTCCACACCACATCGCGCAGATACGACTGCGGCTTCTTGTTGCCTGCCAAGTCAAGGTCGCCGCACCAGGCATTGAACCAAGGCCAGTCCATGAACTGCTGGTTGCCCTCGTTGCCGTTGGTGAGGATGTTGTTGGCAAGTCCTGCTTCTCCCACATAGTCGATGGCGGTCCATACGAAGTCACCGATGCAGAAGTCGTGCTGCTCCGTATAGTTCCACACCTTTGCCACGTCCTGCGGGAACGACTCCGTGCCCATGATGATGCGGTCGGGATAGTTCTTGTGGTCCTCGTCGTAGTGACGCAGCAGGTAGTTGTAGCCGGCGATGTCAAGACTTTGGAAAGCCTTTGCCGACATCTCCTCCCATGAATAGCGTTGGTAGTCCCAGTCGCAGACGCCAGCCGAAATGAATCGGGTGCTGTCGTTGGCAAGAATCACCTGGCGCAGCATCCGTGCCACGTTCATGCCCTCGTCCTTGATGCGTCCAGGAATTTCGTTGCCGATGCTCCAGATGATGACGCTGGGGTGGTTGCGGTCGCGGCGCACCATGAGCGTCATGTCTTGAAGGGCAAGGTTCTGGAAATGTCGGTGGTAGTCCTGGTCGCGCTTTGCCTCCAGCCATTGGTCGAACACTTCGTCCATCACCAGCAGTCCGAGCGAGTCGCACACTTGCAGGAAACGCTCCGATGGCAGATTGTGCGAACAGCGGACGGCGTTGTAGCCCAGTTCCTTCAGCTGTTCCACCTTGTGCACCTCGGCACGGTCGGGTGCTGCAGCACCGAGCAGACCGTGGTCGTGGTGTACGCATGCACCCTTCAGTTTGATGCTTTCGCCGTTGAGCCGAAATCCCCTCTCTGCCGTTGCCTCTATCTTTCTCACGCCGAAAGGAATGGTGATTTCGTCAACCGTCTCCTTATTGATTTTCACGCGTACGCGAGCCTTGTAGAGATGTGGCTGCTCCACGCTCCAGAGCAATGCCTTCTTCATGGTGGCATGGAGTTTCACGCCCGTGTCGTGGTCGGCACCCACGGAGAATGGTTCTGTCACCGTTCGTCCGTCAATCTCCACTTCCACCTCTCCGCTGACGTTGTGCTTCTGATAGTTGTGCACAAGGGTCGAGATGACGATGTTCGCATCTGCCCGAGTCGTTCGCTTCGTGAGGGTGGCAAGGATGGAAGCGTTGACGTAGGTGTCCCATTCGTCCAGACAGGTCTTGTCCGTATGCTCCAGCCACACGTGGCGGTACAGTCCCGAACCCGCATACCAGCGCGAGTTCAGTCCTGCGTTCACCACCTTGATGGCGATGACATTGTCTCTGTTGCCGAATCTCAGCTGCTTCGTGATATCGACTTTGAAAGGCTGGTAGCCATAGTGGTTGTAGAACAGTTTTTGTCCGTTCACATACACTTCCGCCTCGTTGTATGCTCCTTCCACGTGCAGCACCACGCGGCGGGTCTTGTCCGTGCTCGATGCTTGGAATGTCTTTCTGTACCATCCTTCGCCGCCTTCCGTCTCGCCCGTGTCCCAGCGTCCGATGCTGGTGCGAGTGAAAGGACCGACGGTCATTCCCTTGCGCTGATTGGGCAGGGGCTCCACGCTCCAGTCGTGAGGCAGGTTCAGTACGCGCCATTTGGAGTCGTCGAAATCCGTGGCTTCCGCATTGGCAACGATGCCGCGATAGAATCGCCAACCGTTATCAAAGTTTTCCTTGCGTCCTTGGGCGGATGCAGGGAGCTGCATGGCAATTGCCATCCCTACGAGGACATGCCTCAGGTTCTTGATGGAGAATGGTATCATATATCTGTTTTTCTTTAGTGGATTATTCTTCACTGCAAATTTAAATAAAAAATCGGATTTATAAGCCTGTCGAGACAAAGAAATCACTATCTTTAGAGGAAAGGAACGATTTTGATGCAGTGCCAGTGTGGATTGACTGAAGCGCTTTTGGGGATTGTCTGAAGCATATTTTTGGATTGACTGAGGCGTTCCTTTGGATTCAACTAGTTGCCGAAGGCTCGTTATCGTCATGGCGAGCGCTCGGCGTTGCGATGGCGAAGGCTCGCCGTGTAAACGTTGAGGGCTCGGCGTTTCAGTGAAATCGAAGGAAAGGTTCAGTACAATCAAATGACTGATTGACTTGCGCCGAGCTAAAGGTTCAGTACCGTCGAATGAAGGGTTCAGCACAATCGGAAGAGAGTGCCAGTTGAATCAAAGGAGAACGCCAATCTATACGATAAAGAGAGGTGGTGGCATGAAAAATGAAAAAAAGATGTGCCAAGATTAAACTTATTCGTAACTTTGCAGTCGAAAACGTAAAAGGCAGAGCTTTTCGCGTTCCTTGAGCCCTTTTATCGGAATCAATGAAGTAGGACAGGTAAAAAGATAACGCATTTAGGTCGTCCTATCTCTTTTTCAGATTCTTCTCGAATCACAACGCGAAGGTGATATAAAGCAATAACCAATTAATAAACTTACTTAAAGAAGAAGTGATGAAGACAAGACTGTTGATGGTTGTGATTTCGCTGCTGACGGTGAGCACAGCTTTTGGTCAATCCAAATTCAATCTCTCGGGTATCGTGATGGAAAAAGGTTCCAACGAGCCCATTATGTCTGCCACCGTGCAGGTGTGCACCACGAAAGATACTACTCTCGTGAATGGTGCAGCAACCGATGTGAAGGGAGTTTTCAAAATCAATGGTGTGAAGAAGGACAAGTACTTGCTCAAGATTTCCTTTATTGGCTACCACAACCACGTGGTTGCCATCGACCTGACGAAGGAAAAGAAAAAGGATGTGGATTTGGGCTATTTCACACTGACCACTGATGCCATCATGCTGAAGGAGGCAGAGGTGACCGCCAATGCTGCGAAGGTGCAGGTGAAGGGCGACTCACTCATCTACAATGCTGATGCATACCGCATGCATGAAGGTAGTATGCTGGAGGACCTCGTGAAGAAGCTCCCAGGTGCTACTATCGAAGACGATGGTACTATCAAAATCAATGGTAAGGAAGTGAAGAAGGTGCTCGTGGATGGTAAGGAATTCTTTATCAACGACAAGAACATCGCCCTCAAGAATCTCCCAACCAATATCATCGACAGGATTAAGGCATACGACCGCAAGAGCGACTTGAGCCGTATCACGGGTATTGATGATGGCGAAGACGAGACAGTGCTCGACCTCACCGTGAAGAAAGGTATGAACAATGGTTGGTTCGGTCAAATCAATGGTGGTTTGGGAACAGAGCACCGCTACAATGCACGTGCCAATGTGAACCGTTTCAATGGTCCTAACCAGTACTCGCTTGTGTCGAGTGCCAACAACGTCAGTGACCGTGGCTTCGGTGGCGGCGGTGGTCGTGGTTTTGGCGGTCGTGGCTTCGGTGGCGGCGGTGGACTCCAGGCAAGCAAGGAGCTCGGTTTCAATTTCGCTTCCGAACTGAGCGAGAAGCTCGAAGCAGGTGGTTACGTTTGGCATCGCTACAACGGCAGCGACTCTTGGAACCAATCAACCACTCAGAACTTCGTTATGCCTTCGGGCGCGTTCTCCAATAGTGTGAATCAGAGCTATTCCAGCAACTCCAGCCTGAGCAGTGGTTTCCGATTTGAATGGAAGCCAGACTCGATGTGGAACGTTATCTTCCGTCCAAACTTCAGCTATTCGCGCAACCGTAGCAGTCAATTTGGCGAATCTCGCACTTACGATGTAGATCCTAATAATTATTCCGATGCTACACTCGAGAAGGCAGAAAGAAACTTCATCAGCCATGTCTATGAAACAGGTGATGCTTATATCGACACGCTCATCTCGAAGATTGTGAATACTAATGACAGCCGTAGCCAGAACTATTCGAACAGTGTGGGTGGAAACGGTGAATTGCAAATCAATCGCAAACTGAATAACGAAGGACGCAACATCACGTTGCGACTCACAGGTGGACTCACCAACACGGGGAGCAGGCAACTTTCGGCTGCCAATATCAGCTATCGTCAAGAAGGAAAATCTGGAGACATCAACAACCGCTACAACACCACCCCTGGCAGAACTCGCAACTATTCCGTACAGGCAACCTACAGTGAACCTATTGCTGACCGCACTTACCTCCAGTTCAGCTACCGCTTCTCTTATAGTTATAATAAGAGCGACCGTCAGGCATACGATTATTTGTCCGACATGGATAGCTACAACGCCATCGTGAATGCCCTTCGTGCCAATCGTTTCGACGTGGCAGGAGCAGTGGATGAATTGCTCAACAGAGGTCTCACCAGTAGTTATAGCGACCGTTTGAGTCAGTTCTCTGAATACAAGAACCTCGACCACACCATTTCGATTACTTTCCGTCGTGTTCGCGACAACTACAACTTCAACTTTGGCTTCGACCTCCTGCCACAGCATTCCGAAATGGACTATCACTACATGGGCAAGCAGTATAACGACATCACTCGCAATGTGTTCAACTTTGCACCAAATTTGAATCTCCGCTACAAATTCAACGAAATGAGCAACTTGCAGTTCCGTTATCGTGCCCGCACGTCACAGCCAAGCATGACTAGCCTCCTCGACATCGAAGACGACAATAACCCCCTCAACATCACCAAGGGTAACCCAGGACTGAAGCCTTCGTTCAACCAGAACTTCATGCTCTTCTACAACACATTCGAGATGGAGCATCAGCGCAGCATCTTCGCCAACCTGAACTTTTCGTTCACTCAGAACCAGATTGCTCAGCGCGTAAGCTATGATGCAGCAACGGGTGTGCGAACCACCAAGTCGGAAAATATCAATGGTAACTGGAATGTGAATGGTGGATTCGGTTTCAATACCGCTCTCGATGCTAACAAGGCATGGACGCTCAACTCGAATACCAATGTAGGTTATCAGAACAACGTGAGCTATCTCGACCCTACACAATACAAGGAAGAAAAGTCAACCACAAAGACTTTGAACTTGGGTGAGCGCTTGGAACTTGCCTATCGTAACGACTGGTTTGAAATTTCCCTCAATGGAAATGTCAATTTCAACCACTCCGACAACAATGTCATCAAGAACAGTTTGAAGAATACCTTCAACTTTGCTTACGGCACAGAAATCAACATCAATGCTCCTTGGGGAACCATGCTCAACACGGACATCGCCATGAACTCACGTAGAGGTTATGCTAATTCCGAAATGAACACGAACGAGTTGATTTGGAACGCTCAGGTTTCTCAGTCCTTCCTCCGCGGCAGAGCACTCACCATTGCTCTCTCTTGGAACGACATCCTTGGTCAGCAGAGCAACATCAGTCGAACTATCAACGCTATGCAAAGCAGCGATACCCGCTACAACGCCATCTATTCCTACGGTTTGATCAGTGTTATATACAAGCTCAACATTTTCGGTGGACGCAACGCCAACGGTACATCGAACGAGCGTAACATGTGGGGAATGCCTAATGGTGGTGGAAACCGTGGCGGAAATCGTGGTGGCGGAAACCGTGGTGGCGGTGGTCGTCCAGCCGGTGGCTTCGGTGGCGGTGGCTTCGGCGGAGGTTTTGGCGGTGGCCGACCATTCTAATCACCGAACTCATACTTTTCTTTGAACCACAGAGGGAACAGACGAGCACAGACATTTTTGCTGTGTCAATCTGTTCCCTCTGTGGTTTTTATATGCTCTTGAAAAATAAAACCTATTAATAGGACAATGTTGCACTTTTCGCTTGGTGGTTGAAACAAAATGACTAACTTTGCCTTAACTAAAAAAAATATTCCTATGCAAATACCCATTGAATCACTGAACATGCTGCTGCTGAATGTAGGATTGGCTCATCACAATGCCGACTGGAATTGGCAACAGGTGTGCTCGCCTTTCACTCGTATCTACTATGTGAAAGAAGGTGGGGCACGGATTCATTTCGAAGATAAGTGCTATGAACTCACACCAGGCAATCTCTACATCATTCCTGCCTACACCCTGCATAGTTGCGAGTGTCATGGATTGTTCACACACTACTATTTGCATGTGTATGAAGGATTCAAGACGGAGTCGAACATTTTTGATTACTATGACTTTCCTACGGAGGTGAAGAACTGCGAGGATTGCGAACGAATGTTTGAACTGATGTGCCAGGCTATTCCTGAAGCACAATTGCCAGAAAGCAATCCTTTATCATACGATAATCAAGCGACTTTCTCTTCCTACGTGCATCGTTACCATGCGCTTCCCCTTTATCAGAAAATGGAACTGCGTGGCATCATTCTCTACCTCTTTTCTCGGTTTATGAAGAATGCCGTTCCAAAGATATGGACAACGGACAAGCGGATGGTGAAGGTGCTGTCGTACATCAATGATCATATTTGCATGGATATTGATTTGGAGGAACTGGCAGACATTGCTTTCGTCACGAAGACTTATCTCATCCGTCTCTTCAAGAAGCATTTCGGCATTTCGCCTCTGCAATATATCAATCAGAAGAAGGTGGAACGAGCGCAACTGCTGTTAATCACCGAGGATATGCTTGTGAAGGAAGTTGCAGCTGCCCTTGGTTTCCTCGATTACTCTTATTTCACTCGAATGTTCAAGAAATCCACAGGCAAAACGCCGCAGGAATATAGAGACACGTTTAAATGAAGAATGAAGAATGGTCGCTTCGCTCCGAATGAAGAATGAAAATAACATAAACTAAAATACATTCTTCATTCTTCATTCTACATTCTTCATTAAATTTTAAAAATATTCAAATTCAATATATGCGTTACACAGAAATAGGAAAAACAGGTTTAAAGATTTCGAATCTGAGTTTCGGTGCCTCCTCACTTGGAAGCGTGTTTCACGAAACGAAAGAAACGGAAAGCATTCGAGCCGTGGAAGTGGCAATCGAAGGCGGTATCAATTTTATCGATGTGAGTCCTTACTATGGACACTACAAAGCTGAAACTGTGCTCGGCAAAGCGCTGAAGCACATCCCTCGTGACAAATATTTCTTGAGTACGAAGGTGGGACGCTATGGAAAGGATGGCGTGAATACTTGGGACTATTCTGCCAAACGTGCTACGGAAAGCGTTTATGAAAGTATGGAACGCTTGGGCATCGACTATATCGACCTCATCAATGTTCACGACATTGAGTTCCAAGCTTCCCTGCCAGGCGGACTGCAGAAGGTGGTGGATGAAACGCTCCCTGCTTTGGTGGAACTCCGCCAGAAAGGTGTGGTGGGACATGTGGGTATCACCGACCTTCAGTTGGCAAACCTCAAGTGGGTGATTGACCATTCCGAAGCAGGCGTTGTGGAGAGTGTGCTCAACTTCTGCCATTTCTGCCTGAATGATGATGCACTGGCAGATGAACTCGACTATTTCGAACAGCATGGCGTTGGTGTCATCAATGCTTCGCCACTCAGTATGGGACTCCTCTCTCGTCGCGGTGTGCCTGACTGGCATCCTGCACCAAAACCTTTGGTAGAGGCATGTGCCAAGGCTGCTGCATACTGTGAATCAAAGAACTATCCTATCGAACGTCTTGCCGTTCAATACAGTGTGAGCAATCCTCGTATTGCTGGTACTCTCTTCTCTTCTGCCAACCCCGAGAACGTAAAGCGCAACATCCAATGGGCAAACGAAGAACCTGATTGGGAATTGGTGAAGGAAGTGAAAGCAATCATTGGGGAACAGCAAAGAGTAACGTGGAAGAATTCGTAAAAAGCCTCACCCCCAACCCCTCTCCAATGGGCGAGGGGAGTGAATACAAAAACGTATGAATATGAACGACGATTATAATAATATGGAGTCTCAGGTAATTTCTCCCTCCCTCACAGGGAGGGTTGGGGGTGGGTCTTCCATTATTGATGCACATAGCCACCTTTGGCTCAAACAAGATACAAAGGTGGATGGGAAAGTGATTCGTTCACTGAAGAATGGACGAAGCATTTTTATGGACGAAGAAGTGCAGATGTTGCCTCCTTTCATGATTGACAGCGTGAATTCGGCTGAGGTGTTTCTCTCCAATATGAACTATGCACAAGTGGGGGCTGCCGTGGTGGTGCAAGAAGTGATTGATGGCAACCAAAATGCATATCTCAAGGAGGTGCAACAGCGCTATCCCGACCGTTTCTTCTGCATGGCGATGGCTTTCACGCTCGACGAAGCCAAGCAAGCATTCGCTGATGGTTTCCGTGGCATTGCCATTCCTGGACATCGCGTGAAAGAGTCTTTGCTCGGAATGATGGAACAGTTCAAGTTCATGGAAAGCAAGGGGATGATTCTGTCGATGTGCTTGGGAGACGATGAACGACAAATCGCTGAGATGGCAGAAGTGATTGAGGAATGTCCACAGTTGAAAGTAGCAATAGGACATTTCGGTATGCCTACCACAGCATCCTTTGAGAGTCAAGTACGTTTGGCTCTACATGGAGAAAACGTGATGATAGAATCGGGTGGTATCACATGGCTCTACAATTCAGAGTTTTATCCGTTCCCTTCAGCCATTCGCAGCATCCGTCGTGCAGCAGAACTCGTGGGTATGGATCGATTGATGTGGGGAAGTGATTATCCTCGCACCATTACAGCCATCACCTATCGTATGTCCTATGATTTTGTATCGAAGTCCTCAGAACTGACAGAAGAGGAAAAATCCCTCTTCTTAGGACAGAACGCTCAGCGTTTCTATGGTTTCCAAAACCTTCCTGATTTACCTTATATTAAAAATATGTCGGAATAGGAAAGTGAAAAGTGAAATAACGTTTAAAGTTTAACGTTTAACGTTTAACGAAGTTTCAAATATCAAAAAATCCTTAAAATCCTTAAAATCCTTGACAAAAATGATGAAGCGAGGGAAGTAGAATGAAGAATCCAAAATAATCCTATAAATCCCTGATTCA
>OMTC01000025.1 GCA_900313845.1 uncultured Prevotellaceae bacterium | reverse complement strand
ACCATTCACATTGACTTTGATGGTAATGGCATCATTGGTTTTCACCTCTTTAGAGTTGATGGAAGACGAAAGGCTAAACTTACCCACGGCGCTTGAATATCCTTCCGGTTTTGCAGGTAATGGCTGCACGAATATATTGAGTGCAGGAGTCACGATTTTCTTCTTCAGCTCCAGCATGCCACTGGCACCATTGAAGAATGCGTCAATAGGGTCCAAGCTTCTGTTAGGCTGCACAACCACACCCTCAAAGGTAACAGATGGAATAGTCAGTTTTCCTGTCTTTTGAGGGAAAAGCACATATTGGCTCCAAACCACTGTGTGATAGTTTCTTCCGTTGTACGTTTCCAATGAGAATTCCTTAGTTCGAGGAAGTGGTATTTCTTGAATTTGGAAACCATCGAGGGTAGGAAGTTTGCCGTCGAGTTGGGTGAGATTGACAAGTGTGTATAATTTATAAGTTACGAGGATAGCTTCCTGTTCAAAAACGTTGGTTCGTGAAGCTGTAGCTGTCATGAAAAGCTCATTAGACGAAATGCTGCTACTGTTATCTACAGTTCTGCTCGAAGAGCGTCCTGAGGAAGAAGAACTGCTGCTTTGAGTCTGCTGATGAGCCCCAGCTGCGGCTCCTTGTCCCAACTTCGTAACATGAATCTGCATCGGTTTGGATTTCACCGTTTTTCCTCCCACTTCCGCTGTGGCAGGATTCAGGGTGTAGGTGCCAGGCTTAGAACCCAAAAGCACATAGGTATAGGTGATAGAACTGCTTTGTGTCGTTCTACCATTGATGATTTGAATACTGCTCTGGCGTGAAGTTGCAGGTCCATAAATCACTTCAAATCCCTTGAAATCAGGGGCATTGAAGTTCGAAACATTTTGAGAACTAATCGTAAATCTCACTCTAAACTGGTCGCCTGCTTCTATTGTTGTTGGGGTTTGAACGGTGATGGTGACATCATCTGCAAGTCCCTTCAGAATGAAGAGTGAGGAATTGAGTAAAAGAGCTATTATGCAAGCACTGAGCCTTTTCATTTTTTATTAAATAAAACTTCTATGATATATTAAAGGTATAGAAATAAGAAACCTGTGCAAATCGGTGGTAGTGTGCTTACCAATCCTTCTCAAGGCTCTTGCGCTGAGCTGGATTCTTTTGCACTTTCCGTTGCACATTCTTCTCGTCTTGCTGAGCAGAGTTAAGCAACTGTTCAGCGGTTTTGTCGTCGATTTCGTCCTTCTTAGGCTGTTTAGGAGCCTGAGGCTGTTGCTGTTGCTGCTGTTGTTGCTGTTGTTGCTTCTGCTCTTGCTTTTCTTTATCCTTGTCCTTATCTTTGTTCTTGTCGTTGTTTCCTCCACCACCTTGCTGACTCTTCTTCAACTGGTGTTGTGCCATGGCAAGGTTATAGCGTGTCTCATTGTCATTTGGATTCAGTCGAAGCGCACTCTTATAGAGGTCCACAGCCTGCTGAAATCCTTGGCTCGCATTTTGTCCGCCCATATTCATTTCTCTCAGCGCACCGGCATAAGTGAGGTTGCCCATGTTGTGATAGATGTGCGACTTCTTCAATGTGTTGTTGGTGGGTTCATTCACCGCCTTTTTGTACATCTCAAAAGCCACAGAGTCCTGCTCTTGGAAAGCCAGTGTATTGCCAAGATTGTAGTAACCTTCCATCGTTGGCTTCTTGTCGAGGGATTTGCGATAATAGGTCTCAGCCTTCTGGTATTGCCCCGACCTGAAATATTTGTTGCCCATGCGGATGAGGTCGCGCTCATTGCTTTGAGCCGATGCCACACAGCACATGAAGATTGCTAAGACAAATGTGATATATCTTTGCATGTTATTGTTGGTCTTTAAACAGTTTGAAGTTGCGGAGGAGAGGATTCTTTTTCTCCATGATGCACATTTCAATGAGAAGTACGAGGAAGAGCAAAATGGCTACTGCCACGAATTGCTCATCATATTCTGAATACATGGACGAAGAGAAATCATCCTTCTGCATCTTGTCTATTTCATTTTCCAGCATGCGTTGTGCTTGGTTCGTTTGGTCCACATTGATATAGACGCCCCCGCTTGCCTTGGCAATTTGTTTGCCTACATCTTCATTGAGTTTGGTGGTGACAACATTTCCTGCACGATCCTTCTTGTAACCATTGCCCATAGGAATAGGTCCACCGCTCTCTGTTCCTACCGAAAGCACAAAAATGCGTATTCCCTTTTGCTTGGCTGCTTTGGCAGCATCTACGGCTCCATCCTCGTTGTCCTCTGCATCTGTAATCAGAATCAGAGCCTTGCCCACCATTTTGTTGTCTGAGAAACCTGCTGTGGCTCTGGTGATGGCTTCAGCCATGTTGGTTCCCTGAATGGTGATAGAGGAAGGATTCAGTTGGTCGAGAAACATCTTTGCACTCACGTAATCCGAAGTGATAGGCAGAAGAGTGATGGCTGTACCTGCAAAGGCAACAAGTCCAACGCGGTCCTCATCCAGTTGCTCAATCAGTTTGCTCACCAGCATTTTCGACTTGTCCAATCTGCTTGGCGTAATATCTTGGCAAAGCATGGAATTGGAAACATCGACAGCAATGATTGCCTCGATACCTTGTCGCTTGATTTCCTCGTTGCGTGTGCCATATTGAGGACGAGCCAAGATAAAGCAAATCAATGCAAAGGCAAGCATCAGCAAGAAGAATTTCAGATTTCTACGGAAATGCGAGACACCAATAGTGAGTTGATGTATCAGGTTGATATTTCCGAATTTCTTCAACTTCTGCTTCTGACGAATTCTAATGAATATATATGCCGCCGTCAAGACAGGAATGAGCAGCAACAGGTAGAGAAATATGGGATGTGCAAATCTAAACATGGTCAATGATTTATGGAAGCCTTCTCAACACAAACACACTCAGCAGAATCTCTAAAAGGAGGCTGATAAGTGCTGCCAGCGCGAAAGGCTTATAGAGTTCGCTGCGCTTACTGAATTGGCGCACACTGAATTTCGTTCTTTCCATGTGGTCGATTTCGTCATAGATGGCTTTCAAGTCAGCGTTTTTCTGAGCACGGAAGTAGCGTCCACCCGTCTCTTCCGAAATCTTCGTCATGGTCTCTTCGTCAATTTCAACAGGTAGCATCACCGTTCCTCCTGTTGGCAGAGGGTTGGGTGCCATACCGTTTCGTCCGATACCGATGGTATATATTCTCACTTTCTGCTTCTTGGCAATTTCAGCGGCTGTGAGCGGAGAGATGTTTCCCGAGTTGTTCACACCATCGGTGAGCAGGATGATGACTTTGGATTTTGCTGCACTCTCTCGGAGTCGGAGCAGGGAATTCATGATACCATCACCTATGGCAGTACCATCGTCGATGATTCCTTTGAAAGCCATCTTGTTGTCGGCTGAATTATAGAGATTCATCAACACGGCATGGTCCATCGTCAGAGGACACTGTGTGTATGCCTCACCAGCGAAAAACGTCAAGCCGATATTGTCATTAGGTCGCTTGTCCACGAATTTCTGTGCGATTTCTTTCAGTGCCTCCACGCGGTTGGGCTTGAAATCCTCTGCGAGCATACTCGACGACACGTCCACCGAGAGCATGATGTCGATACCTTCCACGTCAGTGTTGCTCCATGTGTGCTTGCTCTGAGGACGAGCCAAAATGCAAATCACGAGTGTCATGGTGAGGATTCGCAGAATGAATGGTAGCGGCAAAAGGAAGGTACGCCAAGAGCGAGGCACATACCTGTACTTGGCGGTTTCGGGCATTCGCATGGCTGGCAAACTCTTCTTGTAGCGCAACACATACCATATAATATAAGGTATGAGCAATGCCAGCAGTGCGAAGAAATATGGATTTTTAAATTCCATGTGTTCGGTATATTGATATGTTCTCAGAAAACACTCTTTCAGAAGAGTATTCCAAGTTTAAACATTAAGCATAATAATTCTGTAGATGAGATAACCCGCAGTAAAGAGCAAAGCGATGGAAGCCGCTGTGACGCTTGCCAACAGCACGTTCTTTGCCACCTTCGAACGTTTCTCCACGATGACAATTTCCTCTGGTTGTTGCACCGCAGGCTCCTCCTTCTTCGTGCTATTGATATATTCGATAGCATTCACGAGGTTGCGGTCGTTCTCGTTGATGAGCGTGCTGTACTTAGCAAACTTCACCAAGTCTGCTGTTTCAAACAATTCGCGAAGTTCTGCAATGGCGTTTTCGTCGTTCACCTCTTGCAGGTGTTCAATGATTTCGCTCGTTGTCATTTCCATTGCATTGAATCCATAGCGCTCGTTGATGTATTGGCGCAAGGTATCGGTCAACTGCGTGTAATACTCCTTTGAATCCTCGCTTTGCCAAATCTTCTCTTCCTTGATTTGCTGAATCTTCATCATGGCAGCCTTGTGAGGAGCCAAGCGTGGCTTCACCTTGATGCGTCGGATGATAGGCTTGTTGTCCTTCAGGCGGATAGCCACATAGATGAGGACGGAAGTAAGAAGCAATACCAGTAACGAAAGCCAAAGCAACGAATTCCAGTCCGACCACTCAAAAGGAGGACGCATCACGGCTTTCATTCCGAAGATACTGTCAGCATGGAGCGTGTCGATGTTGACGGTATAGACCTTCAGTCCCAATGTGTTGGTTTCATAGTCTTTACCATCTACTTTCACCTTCAATGGTGGTATGCTGTAAATGGCAGAGTCGAACGAAGTCACATAATAGCGCTTCGATAGCGTCATGCGCTGCCCATCGTTGAGTTTGTTGGTGTCGGTTTGTGTAGATCTGAGCACTTCAACACCAGGAACAATCATCTGAAGCGAATCGAAATTCGGCAGTTCCACTCGCTGATTGGCATCGGCACTCACTTCCAACAGAATGCTCGTCTGCTCGCCTATATAGATTTGGTTGGAATCCAGCTTCGCCTCCACCGACACTTGTGCCGTTGCATGAATGCAAAAGCAAAAGAGGAGAAGGAAAAGAAAAATGGACCCACCTCCATGCTCCTCCCTTTGGGTGAGGAGAGTTATGGACCCACCTCCTTGCTCCTTCCTGCGAGGGAGGAGAGTAGTTACTCTGCTTTTTGTTTTATTGATGATATGAAATAACATTTTTTATTTTAGTTCTATCAACTCCCTCCCTCTCAGGGAGGGTATGGGGAGGGTCTTCTATCCTCTTCTCTTAAACAGTCCCATCAGTCCCTTCACGTAGTCCTCATCAGTGCGGAGATGAGCGCAATCGATGTTGGAGTGGGTGAGTACCTCGTTGAGACGGGCTTGGTTATGAACCCACCATTCATGGTGTGCTGTGCGTACCGCTTTCGATGACGTATCAATAAACATTTCGTAGCCAGTTTCCGTGTCCTGCACTTTCATCAGTCCCACATCAGGCAATTCCTGCATACGTTGGTCATAAATCTGCAAGGCACACACATCATGCTTGCGATTGGCAATGATGAGTTGTTGAGAATAATCCTTGGGGTCGAAAAAGTCGCTCAGCAAGAACACCGTGCAGCGTTTCTTGATGGCATTCGTCATGAATTCCACTGCCTTGCCGATGTTGGTACGAGTGCTTTCTGGTTGGAAAGTGAGTAGTTCGCGTATGATGAAGAGGATATGCTTTCGTCCTTTCTTGGGAGGAATAAACTTCTCAATCTTGTCAGAAAAGAAAATCACGCCAATCTTATCATTGTTCTGAATGGCAGAAAAGGCAAGTGTAGCGGCAATTTCCGTTGCCATCTCGCGCTTGGTTTGCTGAATCGTACCAAAATCAAGACTGCCCGACACGTCCACCATGAGGATGACGGTGAGTTCGCGTTCCTCCTCAAACACCTTCACGAAAGGTTTATCGAGTCGAGCCGTCACATTCCAGTCTATATCGCGCACATCGTCGCCATACTGATACTCGCGCACCTCACTGAACGCCATACCTCTTCCTTTGAATGCCGAATGGTATTCACCCGCAAAGATATTGCTGGAGAGTCCTCGAGTCTTTATCTCGATGCGCCTCACTCGTTTCAGTAATTCTTCAGTATCCAAGATGTAAGTTTAAATTAAAAAGTAAAAATTATAATTAAAAGCCGTCCGCATGGCATCGCTTCACGCTCCACGCTTCACGCTTCACGTTCTCCTCCCCTCGGGGAGGCTGGGAGGGGGCTTTAAGGCACTTCCACCTTGTTGATAATCTTGCTGATGATTTCCTCCTGCGTCACGTTGGTAGCTTCAGCCTCGTAAGTCAAACCGATACGGTGGCGGAGCACATCGTGAGCCACGGCACGAATATCTTCTGGAATCACATATCCACGGTGCTTGATGAAGGCAAATGCACGAGCTGCGAGAGCCAAGTTGATGGAAGCACGAGGAGATGCACCAAAGTTGATGAGGCCCGTCAAATCCTTCAGTCCATATTTGTCAGGATAACGAGTTGCAAAGACGATGTCAGCGATGTATTGCTCAATCTTCTCGTCGAGATACACCTGGCTCACCACCTTGCGGGCAGACTCAATTTCAGCCGTTCCCATGATAGGACGAATCACCGATTTCTCAGCAGCAATATTCTGACGGATAATCTTCTTCTCTTCTTCGATTTTTGGATAGTCAATAATCACCTTCAGCATGAAACGGTCCACCTGAGCTTCAGGCAGAGGGTAGGTTCCTTCCTGCTCGATAGGGTTTTGCGTAGCAAGTACGAGGAACGGAGCTGGAAGCATGTAGGTGGTGGTGGAAAGGGTGACTTGACGCTCCTGCATGGCTTCGAGCAATGCACTCTGCACCTTTGCTGGAGCACGGTTGATTTCATCTGCCAGCACAAAGTTCGCAAAGATAGGACCCTGCTTGGCTTCGAAACGGCTTTCCTTCTGATTATAAATCATCGTACCGATTACGTCGGCAGGAAGAAGGTCTGGAGTGAATTGGATGCGGCTGAACTTTGCATCAATGAGCGATGCCAGAGTCCTGATAGCCTTGGTCTTGGCGAGTCCTGGCACACCTTCCAGCAGCACGTGTCCATCGGAAAGCAGACCAATGAGGAGTGATTCCACCAGATGCTTCTGTCCGATGATAGCTTGATTCATGCCTGTCACCAAGTTGGTAACGAAAGAGCTTTCTCTTTCAATTCGTTCGTTGAGTTCACGAATGTCAATAGCTTCTGCCATAGTTGTTATATTGTTCTTTATTTTGTTCAAGCAAACCAGCCTTCTTGAGCATGAAACGACAGTGTTCACAAAGGAAATGCATTCGTTTTTGCCTTGATGAGAAGACGGTTTTCATGAAAATAGAATTTTTCGGGTGCAAAATTAACACTTTCGTGCGTAAATTCATCCCTCCAAACATCTAATTAAATCTAAAAAGTATTTCTGAAGATTAACATTTAAGAACATTTAACGTAACTAGAAACTATTCACCTAACACAACTAACAAACATAACATCATAACATTAGCCTTTTTTGAATGAAATCCTCTCTTTTTATAGTAAAAGTATCATAGTATATATATTATTAAGTGTATTATATACAATTATTATTAATCAATTATATAGTATATCAACCATCTTCTTTTCTTTTCACTTAGTCAAATCAAATAAAAACCCCTCATGTTATGTTGTTATGTTATGTTATGTATGTTATGTCTTCTACGAATCTGCTCCCATGCCATAGGGGATTCACTCCAGTACGATAGGGGACGTACTACCAGTCCGTTAGTAACGTACTCTTAGTCCGTTAGGAACGTACTATCAGTCCGTTGGGAACGTACTCTTTTTCTATTGGGGACGCACTTGAGTTGTGACCCAATGGAAATGATGCCAAAATCTATTTGTTTCAAAAAAAGAATGGAATTCTACAAATTATAGAAATTGTAAAATTCCATTAGGTGACTCAATAAGATGGAATCCTTCGGCTTGAAAGATTCCTTGGACAAATGATTGTTTGCTTCATGGAACGGGCTAGGTGAATTAGTTCCCGTCCCAAAGGTTTTAGAGGGCAGCTTTGATTTTTTCCACCATGTCCTTGTATTCCTCGTCGGAGAGATACACCTTGCCTGGGTTCATTTGGAAGGTGCCGCCATAGTCGGGACCATCCACATACTTGGGTGCCAGATGGAAATGGAGGTGGGAGAGCTTGTCGCTGTATGCTCCATAGTTGATTTTCTCGGGGTTGAAAACCTTCTGCATGGCACGGGTGGTGCGAGCCACATCTGCCATGAAAGCGTTTCTTTCCTCGTCGCTCAGCTCGTTCAGGTCGTTCACATGCCCGTTGTAACTGACGAGGCAACGTCCGTGGTAGGTTTGCTCCTTGAAAAGGAAAACACGTGATACACTGAGTTCGGCAATCAGAATCATCAGATTCCCGTAGTTGTTTGTGCAATAAAGGCACTCTTTTGGATCGCTATGCATAGTTTTTGGGTTTTTGTTGTCTTGCAAAGTTACAAATTATTGTGCTCTCAGCATCACTTTTTACATTTTTTTTGCCTGATAATCTTTTTTTCGTAGAGTTTTAAACCTTTCAGAGTGGAGGGCGTCTATTGAATTAAAGTGCTATTCATAAGCGAGATGCATTTTTATCATTTAACGTTGTTTCTCCTTCTCGACTATTTTATTTGACCTACATGAAAAGATTTTTACTTATTGTGATGGCATTGGCAACTCTGACGGGTGCTTTTGCGCAGAAAAAGACTAAGCTCACGGGCCGTGTGTTCGATTCCGAAAGCGGTGAGGCTCTCACGCATTCCACTGTTCAGTTGCTTCATGCTGACACAACGAGGCTGGTGACGGGTGCCATTTCGAACACGAGTGGCTTCTTTACCATGAAGGATGTGCCTGCGGGCAATTATGTGGTGAAGATTTCCTACATCGGCTATCATAATTTCTTCCACAAGGTGGAGGTGACGGGCGAGAAGAGCGAACAGAACGTGGGTACCATCATGCTTGTGCCTTCGAGCATCGAGTTGCAGACTGCCGTGGTGACTGGTACGCTGAAACCTATCGAGGTGAAGGAGGACACGATTATTTTCAATGCTGACGCTTTCAAGGTGCCTGAGGGTAGTGTGCTGGAGGAGCTCATCCGCAAGTTGCCTGGGGCAGAGGTGGATGACAACGGCAACATCAAAATCAATGGAAAGAGCGTTTCGAAGATTCTCGTGGATGGCAAGGAGTTCTTTGGCAACGACAAGAACATCTCGATGAAGAACCTCCCAAGAGAGATTGTAGATAAGGTGAAAACCTACGACAAGCAGTCGGATATGGCTCGTATGACGGGTATTGATGATGGAGAGGAGGAGACGGTGATTGACCTCACTATCAAGAAGGGCATGAAGCAGGGTTGGTTTGGCAATGTTGACTTGGCTGGCGGTACGCATGAGCGCTATAGCGAGAGCTTCAATGTGAATCGTTTCCAGGATAGGACTCAGGGAAGTGTGATTGGAAACATCAACAATACGAATGGTCGTACTGGCGGCGGAGGTGGACGTGGAGGCAACTCTGGCATCACCACCTCGGGCAATGTCGGTGCTACGATGGCATTGGAGCGAGGCAACTTCGAAATTGGCGGTAATGCTCGCTACAATGGCTCGAAGAGTGACAACTGGTCGAAGAGCTCCAGCCAGAACTTCGTGACCACCAGAACGTCTTTCTCTAACTCCATGAATCAGAGCATCAATAAGAACCATTCGCTCAATGGTGACTTCAGAATAGAATGGAAGGTGGATTCCATGACAACGATGCAGTTGCGCCCTAACTTCTCGTTCGGTGGTAACAGCAGCACGGGAACAGGTCAGAGTGCCACTTTCAATGCTGACCCATACGCGTCGAGGGATGTCACCGACCCGCTCAATCAGATGGATTTGATTCCTGCGGAAACGAAGGTGAATTCCAACAAGACGGGTAGCCGTTCGGATGGCGATAACAAGAGTATGAGTGCGAACTTCATTTTCAATCGCCGACTCAACAACCTGGGAAGAAATTTCAGCATTCGTGCCAATGGTAGTTATTCATCCAGCGAAAGCAAGAGCTACAACCTCAGTGATGTGCGCTACTATCAGTTTGGCGATTCCACACGCGTCACCTACCGCTATCGCACCACTCCAAATTCCAATAAGAACTATAGCGTAGGTGCCAATTATTCCGAGCCGCTGATTGCCAAGAAACTCTTCTTGCAGACGCAATACCGTTTCAGTTATCAGAATCGTCATTCGGATGGTTCCACTTACGATTTCGGAAATTACAAGTTTCTCCTCGACTCCATTCGTAGCACTGGAGCTGGCTATCTTCCAGACAATTACAGGGATTACCTCGATGATGACTTGAGCCGATACACGGAGAATGAGAACAAGACTCATTTGCTCGAACTGCAACTCCGTCTCGTCACCACTTCCATCAACATGAATGTGGGTGTGAACATCGAGGAACAGCATCAGAAGATTGACTACGACTATCAGGGACTCGACACGGTGGCAAGTCGCGACTACTGGCGTTTTTCTCCAACGCTCAACTTCCGCTACCGCTTCAATAGGCAGCACACACTGCGTATTCGCTATCGTGGTTCGGCTCGTCAGCCTGACATGACCGACCTCTTCAACATGACTGATACGTCGAATCCGCTCAATATCCGTATGGGTAATCCGAATCTGAAGCCTTCGTTCAACACGAACATCAACGTGGATTGGAACAACTATCTCACCACAACGATGCAGAACTTCAATGCCAACATGAGCTTTTCGACCACCAGAAACAGTATCACAAGCCGTACAGAATATAATGAGGCATCGGGTGGACGTATCACGCAACCTCAAAATATCAATGGCGACTGGAGCATCAGTGGAAACTTCGGATTCACGACTCCGCTCTTTGTTGAAACCTTCACGATGACCACAAATACGAGTGCCAACTACAACAACAATGTGGGTTACATCTACCAGAATAAGGAAACGCTGAAGAACACCGTTAAGAACACCTCCTTGGGCGAGAGACTGAACATGCAGTATCGTGCCGATTATTGGAGTGCAGGTGCTTACGGAAACCTCAACTACAGCCATGTGCGCTCGGAACTGGTTGCAACCAACAACCGTGACACTTATAATTTCTCCTATGGTGCCAACTTCAACATGACGCTCGATAACGGCATTGGCTTCTCCACTGATATTGGTATGATTTCGCGTCGTGGATATAGTTCCGCTGAGATGAATACCAACGAGTTGATTTGGAACGCACAGGCAAGCTATCGCTTCAATCTCTTTGGAACGCGTGAGGCACGTCAGAATCTCCGCAATGCCCGTAACTTCGGTGGTGGCGGAGGCGGAGGCTTCGGCGGCGGAGGCGGCTTCGGTGGAGGCGGTGGCTTCGAAGGAGTCG
>OMTC01000051.1:1419-11645 GCA_900313845.1 uncultured Prevotellaceae bacterium | reverse complement strand
TGACAAAATCACTCGAAATTTTGTTTTTCACGTTGCTGAGTGCTAAATTTGCAGCATGAAAAGAAAGCTTTTTACCCTGTTTTTGCTTTTGGCTTGTGCTCCGACAGTCTTTGCACAAGAATACCGAAAGAGTTTTTTGGAGACGTTGTTCGATACCGACACCACCTACATAGAACCACAGCACTACGACTGGACGGTGATGGGGCAAGGATCATACGTGTTCGACCGAGTGTCGATGGACTTTGGCGATGGCGATAAAATGGTCCTGTCGTCCGACCCTGCCTTCAAGCTGGGTCCCTTTGCCGGCTACAAGTTCCTCTTCTTGGGCTATACCATCGACATGAAGAATTTCTTCAAGTCGAAAAACCGCACCGACTTCACGCTGGGAGTCTATACCAATGCCTTCGGCTTGGATGTCTTCTACCGAAAAGTGAACGGCGACTTCAAGATTCGCAAGCTGGGCTTAGACAAGGAAGATGAGGAGGCTTTCCCAAAGAACATGACCTGTAGTTCGTTTTCCACGAAATACTTGGGATTCGACCTCTATTATGTGCTCAACCACAAGCACTACTCCATGCCAGCCGTGTTTGCCCAGAGCACCGTTCAGCGCAAGAGCGCCGGCTCCCCAACCTTTGGCTTAGGTTATATGAAAACGATGCTCGACCTCAATCAAGTCGATTTCCTTGCCGACATGCTCTATCAGGGCACCTACTACAATGCCATGAAGGATCACAAAGAAGAATTAACCGAAGAAGATTTGGAAAGCCTCAAACCAGGTGGGGAAGTCTATCAGTTATTTAAAGCTATCTTCGTGGAAATAATGAAAGGAGAAGAAGTGTTGCGAGATGCCAACTACAAGAGCATCACTGCTCAGTTGGGCTATGGCTACAACTGGGTGTTTGCCCACAATTGGGCTGTAGGAGCACACGTTGCCATCAATCCTGCCTTGAAATTCAATAAGGCAACCATCGAAACCATAACCGACGAAGAAAAAAATATTTACAATACTTACAAAAAGACTTCTTTCAATCTCGACTATACGGCACGTGCCGGTATCGTCTATAACAACACACGTTGGTATGCTGGTGCCAATGCCATTTACTATAGCAACAGCTTCAATATGGACGAACTCAAGGTTCGCAACAACTTTGGTTCCATCAACCTCTATGTTGGCATCAACCTCGGAAGCAGACATTGATTGCCCTTTTTGGCAATTCAATGATGAACAAGGTAAAAAACAGAATTTTTAGAACCTACCTTTAATATGCAAATGGAAATTCAAACCAAAAAGAACCGCTTTGTTATTTACTTCTTGTGCTTCCAACAAATCATCTACCATTGTTGGAGGGAAATACAATGAAGCCAATAATACAACTGAATATTTTGTTCTTCCTTATGGAAGTGTGTCCCTTCCTGGAAAATGGGAAAAGGGCAACTATGTCAGTGTTAGCAAACAACAGTTCTTCAAGAATCAAGACTCTATTTCAGTCGCGATTGCTTTTGGCAGGTATGATTCCTTTGAATTCAATAGGGATGGTAAACTGAAAGGTTATGACTTCCTCAAGACTTTTTTTGAATGGGAGTCAGCTTATTTTCAAGACAGTTTTGGATTACAGTCTCGAATGATTGAAACGGACAGAGTGAAAAACTATATTATCTACAATGTTTCAGGTAAGAATGATGATTCTTTCAATACAATCTTTTTGATAGGTGAAAAAAATGGAAATGTCAGCAACTTTTCTGTCAATTACACAGACAAGTGGTCAGAAAATGAAAAGATACTTTTCTTGAAAAATCTATACAAATAAAAAAAGGAAGCTCTGAGGCTTCCTTTTTTTTGCGGTGCGTACGAGACTCGAACTCGTGACCCCCTGCGTGACAGGCAGATATTCTAACCTACTGAACTAACGCACCATAGATAACTTTTTTATATAACTTTTTGCTTTCTCGGAAAAAAAGAGAACCTCGTGGATTCTCTTGTTTGCGGTGCGTACGAGACTCGAACTCGTGACCCCCTGCGTGACAGGCAGATATTCTAACCTACTGAACTAACGCACCTTTAAACTTGCTTCGAAAGGTCGTTCCTTTCGTTTAGCGAGTGCAAAGGTACTGCTTTTTTATTAACTACCAAATTTTTTCTCTGCTTTTTTTCCAAAAGTATTCAAAATCTTGCTTATCTGCATAGATGAGCTCCAACCAATGGTTTTATTTCAGCAAGTCGGGACGGAGCTTCTGGGTTCGTTCCATGGCTTGTTGCAGTTCCCATTCGCGGATTTTCTTCGGGTCGCCCGAAAGAAGGACGGCTGGCACATCGCCAAAGCCAGGGTAGGAGGCTGGACGTGTGTAGATGGGAGGTGCAAGGAGCTCGTCTTGGAAGCAGTCGTCGAGGGCTGCCTGGGAATCTCCAATAGCACCTGGGATGACTCGCACGATGGCATCTGTCATCATGGCTGCCACCAGTTCTCCGCCTGAAAGGACAAAATCACCTATCGACACTTCGCGTGTGATGAGTTTGTCGCGCACTCGTTGGTCGATGCCTTTGTAGTGCCCACAGAGGATGATGATGTTTTTGAGTTGCGAGAGTGAGTTTGCCATCGGTTGGTCGAACTGCTCACCGTCGGGGGTGGTGAAAATGATTTCGTCATACTCCTCTCCTGTCGTTTCTTTCAGGTTCTTTTGCAGTGCAGCAATGCAGTCGGCGATGGGTTGTATTTGCATGATCATGCCACTACCACCACCAAAGGGGTAGTCATCTACTCGCTTGTGCTTGTCCTTGGTGTAGTCGCGCAGATTATGTACGTGTATTTCCACAAGCCCCTTGGCTTGTGCACGTCCTAAGATACTTTCGGTGAGGAAACCTCCAAATAGTTCGGGCAGAACGGTGATGATGTCGATTCGCATTTTTTTAAATGAAGAATGAAAGCCTCACCCCCGACCCCTCTCCAAAGGGCGAGGGGAGTGGAATGATGAGTGAAAAGTGAAAAATGAAAAGTGAAAAGCCTCACTCTCAAATTCTTTGTTTTAGATTGTTTTGGGTTTTGATTTGTTTGCAAAGTTAGTGCTTTTTCTTGAAATGTTACAATTTTAATAGGATTGATTACATATCTGAAAAGGACTTAAGGGCTTTTCTACTATCTTTGCATCGTTACAAATTGATGACTCCAATTATTCACCTATTAATTATAACTGTTATTATGAAAAGAAAATTGATGATGGTGCTTGGTCTGTTGCTCATGGGGGTGACAGCAAGTGCTCAGTTCCGTGGTCAACAGTTGCAGCTTGATCCAAACAAATCGCTGAAAGATTCTTACAAGAATTACTTCATGATTGGTGTGGCTGTGAATCAGCGCAACATTACTGACGCTGAACAGTCTGCTATCGTGAAGAAAGAGTTCAACAGCATCACTGCTGAGAACGACATGAAGCCTATCTCGGTGCACCCTGAGGATGGCAAATGGACTTGGGAAAGAGCTGACAAGATTGCTGATTTCTGCCGCCAGAACGGCATTAAGCTGCGCGGTCACTGCTTGATGTGGCACTCGCAGATGTGCGACTGGATGTTCTACGACAAGAATAAGAAGCTCGTGAAGAAAGAGGTGCTCTTCGCTCGTATGAAGGAGCATATCCAGACTGTGATGAAGCGCTACAAGGATGTGGTTTACTGCTGGGACGTGTTCAACGAGGCAATTGTGGATGGCCGTTTCGCTCGCCAGCCTTTGCGCGAATCCACTTTCTTTAAGATTTGTGGCAACGATGAATATATCCGCAAGGCTTTTGAGTTTGCTCGCGAGGCTGACCCTAACGCATTGCTTTTCTACAACGACTACAATGAGTGCGACCCTGCGAAGCGCGACCGTATTTATAATATGGTGAAGGAAATGAAGGCTGCTGGTGTGCCAATCGATGGTATCGGTATGCAGGGACACTACAACATCTACGGTCCTTCTGAGGAGGATATGGAAGCTGCTCTCCAAAAGTATTCGGAAATCGTGGACCATATCCATGTGACAGAGCTCGACATCCGTGTGAACCAGGAAATGGGTGGTCAGTTGCAGTTTAGCCGTAACGAGGGTGTGAATATCACCAACGACATGAAACTCTTGCAGGAGGCTCAGTATTCTACTTTCTTCCGCGTGCTTCGCAATCATAAGGACAAGGTTGACTGTGTGACTTTCTGGAACCTCAGTGACTGTGATTCTTGGCTTGGTGCTAACAACTATCCTCTGCCTTTCGACCGCGACTATCGTCCAAAGAACTTGTATCGCGTGCTTCGTGATTTCGACCCTCAGTTTGATAAGCCACAGAATGTGAAGGAAGATTTCAAGCCATGTGAGACTTGTCAGCCTGGTTATGAATATCCACAGGTGAACTCTCAGGGTTATGTTCGTTTCCGTGTTATTGCTCCAGATGCTAAGTACGTGATTTGCTCTGCTGGTCACGGTGGTGGCATGGGCGGTACGGTGCTGAAGAAGCAGAAGGACGGTTCATGGATGGGTACTACGCTCATGCCTGAGGATGAAGGTTTCCATTACTACACGATGTCTATCGATGGTGCTACGGTAGTTGACCCAGGTTCTAATTTCTACTATGGTGGTAGCCGTTGGCAGGGTGGTACAGAAGTTCCTGCTCACGATGGTGCTTTCTATGCTGAGCGTACTGACATTGAGCATGGCAACCTCCAGCGTGTGCTCTTCCCAAGCAAGGTGGGTGGTGACCAACTTCGTCCTGCTTACGTTTATACTCCTGCTGGTTACGACAAGAACAAGAAGCAGCGCTATCCTGTGCTCTACTTGCAGCATGGATGGGGTGAGAACGAAACGTCATGGCCTGTTCAGGGTAAGGCTGGTATTATCATGGACAACCTGATTGCTGATGGCAAGGCTCTTCCATTCATCGTGGTGATGACTTACGGCCTCACGAACCAAATTCGTTTCGGTGGCGACCGCAATGGGGCTTCACAGGACTTCGAAAAGGTTCTTGTTGACGAACTCGTTCCTTACATTGACAGCCACTTCCGCACAAAGGCTCAGAAGAAGTTCCGTGCTATGGCTGGACTCTCGATGGGAGGTATGGAAACTCACTCAATCACGCTCGCTCGTCCTGAGACATTTGGCCACTATGGTTTGTTGAGTGGTGGTGTTTATACGCCTGAGGAAATCAAGGACAAGAATCAAGTTGACTACATCTTCTTGAGTTGTGGTAGCAAGGAAGGTCCTGACCGTATCAAGGCTGCTGCTGATGCTCTGAAGGCTGCTGGCTTCAATGCTGAGGGTTACATCTCTGAAGGCACTGCTCACGAGTTCCTCACTTGGCGTCGTAGCCTCTATCAGATGGCTCAGAAACTCTTCAAGTAATTCACTTGTGTGATTCGAAGGATTCATCCTTCACAATTAAATAGCCCCGCCTGCTTCTCAACGGAAGTAGGCGGGGCTAAAACTATGATGTTGGTTCCTCTTATTTTCTTTTCACCACAGATTACACAGATATAACGGATTTTTAGCTCGGTGTTAGCCAATTGTCTTAGGAAAGAAATTAGAATAATTAGAATAATTTTATCAGAAATAATATGTTTTTTTAAAAACAACACCAATTTTTGGAGTAATTATTCTAATTATTCTAATTTCTTTCCTTTATAAAATCATCCCAAGTTGTTTTTTAATGATTACTTGATTTGGTAAACAATACCTAAAGTGGCATAGATAGGGTAGAGGGTTTGTTCAACGGTCTTGAAGTCTTTCTTGAAGATGCCGTTGAGTCCCCATGCCAAATCGGCAAATACACCCAACTGCTTGTAAACCTTCACATCGACACCCAAATTCAAACCAACATGGAATTTACGCATGTCGTCTTGGAAGCCGTAGTTGCCTCGTGTGTTATCCTCGTGTCCCAAGTCCACTTTTGGACCAACAGGAGTGTTTCCGCGAAGATAGCCATCGTAAGCATATCCGCTGAAATCCTTGGCTATGAGGAACGAAACGTAAGGACCAAACTTGAGTCGGACTCTGTCGCTTGGATTGAAGGCTGCCTGAACAGGCACTGTCAGCATCCATTGCTTCACGCGTGTGAAATTGTCTCCGTAGAAATAACCTTTCATGGAGTCACCACCTTTCACGATTTCCATATAGTATTTCTTGACGGTGGCATCAATTTCCATACCCTTGTTCTCGAATCGAAGTCCCAACATGACGCCCCATTTCGAACTGATAGGCTTTTCGGCATCGACACCAATGACGTAGTTCGACTTGACGGTATAACTGTTGAGCTTGCGAATGCTTGCTGGCAATCCTACTGGCTGTGTGCCTCCAACGTTGTAACCAGCACGTGCTGACACTTTGATATCGTTAAAAAAACTCTGGCTCCAGCATGAGGCTGAGGAGAGGATCAGCAGAGATGTAAATATAATCTTTTTCATTTTTCTATTCTGTTGTGTCACAAATAATACGAACTTTGTCAATGTAAAGTGTGCTTCCTACTGCACCTTCGAAAGTGTCTCCGCTTCTGCTCGAAGAGAAAACGACTGTGAGGTTATATCCCAATTTGTTGAGAATTTCATCGTCAACGCCCTGACGGTACTTGTACTCAAGCTCGAAATAAGTCCACTCGTCCGTTGGCTTCAGGTCGTCGAATTTGGCAAGAGCAACAATCTGCGGATTGGTTTGCACATCGTCGCCATAAAGCAAAATCTTTTCCATGTGGTCGCCAGCTTTGACTTCATTGCGATAGAAAACTGAGTAGATGGAACCGCTATCGGTTCTGTTTTCAACAGTATTGAAATCCTTGTCGGTGAATACTTCGCCCGGCTTATACTTGTAGTATCCGGTCAACTTCATTGGCTTTTTGTCGAATGGTCTTCCAAACTTCGTTGTCTTGAGCGTGTTGGTCATAGACTGCATGACATCAAACTCTCCAATGAACAAGTTGCCTGCTGCAATAGGTTTTTTGAACGTTTTTCCCAGGGTTCCAGTAGTGCGAGTGGTGAGCTTCACACCAGCTCCTTCGTAACCGTCAGGAATCATCACCGATGGATATTCATCAGCCTTTGCCGAATAGTTGCTGAGGGTGAATCCTGAATTTCCTGTGTCCCAATATTCCATAGCCTTACCTTCGCTGTCAATCTCGTGCCATTTGTAGTAGAAGCCATAGTCTTCTTTTTCTGACACATATTTGGACTTCTCGAGAATGTAGTTTTCAAAATCAAAGTCCATCAAGTTAGGATTGACCTTGAACTGCACGTTATACTGACGTTTCCACTGTCCATCTTCCGATGTCACTGTGTAAACGACGGGTCCATGACTGAAATCGTGGGTGGAACCACTCTCAGGAGAAATGGTTGCCCCTTTTGTGAGATTGAATTTAGGACTCAGTGCAGTGAGGTCTGCGGTTCTTCTCACTAAGAAAACAACGTTGTTGGATGTGGAGATTACATTTACAATCGTGTCGTTTTCTGTAAAAAACAGGTCGCTGAATTTTGTCGTGTGGACGTATGCAGACTCAATGTCGCACTCTGCATTCAGCTCTTCTTGCTTGATGCACGATGTCATCAAGTTTCCCATGAAAAACACAAAAAAGAAGGGCAGAAGAGAATCCCTGCCCAGAGATTTTTTTCTCATAAAAAAAATGAATAGTATGGTTTATATTTATATTGGGTACAAAGTTACGAATTTTTTCCTTTGTACCCAAACTTTAATGCTTTTATGCTTATTCCACGGTGACTGACTTAGCCAAGTTGCGTGGCTGGTCAACGTCCTTACCCTTGCAAATGGCAATGTGGTATGCCAAGAGTTGGAGAGGAATGGTTGCAAGCAGTGGCTCCAAACATTCGAGGGTTTGTGGCAATTCGATGTATTCATCTGCAAGGTTCTTCACCTTTTCATCACCTTCTGTAACGATAGCGATGACGCGACCCTTGCGTGCCTTGATTTCCTGAATGTTGCTCATCAACTTGTCATAAAGTTGGTTGTGGGTAGCAACGACAACAACAGGCATTTCCTCGTCGATCAGGGCGATAGGTCCGTGCTTCATTTCGGCTGCTGGATAACCTTCTGCATGGATATAGCTGATTTCCTTCAGTTTCAGCGCACCTTCCAATGCTACAGGGTAGTTATAGCCACGACCCAAGTAGAGGAAATTGTGAGCGTAGGTGAAGACACGGGAAATGTCACGAATGCGATCGTTCAGTTCGAGCACTTTCTTCATCTTTTCAGGAATAGAGTTCAGTTCCTGAACCAATTGGATGTAGTCCTCATGTGCGATGGTGCCACGTGCCTTTCCAATGGCGAGAGCCAGCATGGTGAGGACTGTGACTTGACCTGTGAAAGCTTTGGTGGAAGCCACACCGATTTCTGGACCTACGTGGATATAAGAACCCGTATCGGTTGCACGAGGAATAGATGAACCGATGGCGTTGCAAATGCCGTAGATGAACGAACCACGTTCTTTTGCCAACTGAACGGCAGCCAACGTGTCGGCAGTTTCTCCCGACTGGGAAATGGCAATGACCACATCGCTCGAGTCAATCACAGGATTGCTGTAGCGGAATTCAGAGGCATATTCCACTTCGACAGGGATTCGACAAATACCTTCAATGAGTTGCTTGCCGATGAGAGATGCATGCCAGCTCGTTCCGCAAGCCACGATGATGATGCGTCGAGCATTGATGATTTTCTCACCATGGTCGATGACTGCTGAAAGCACCACGTTGTTGGCTTCCACATTCACGCGTCCACGCATGCAGTCGGTCAAACATTTAGGCTGTTCGAAAATCTCTTTCAGCATGAAATGAGGGAATCCGCCTTTTTCTATCTGGTCGAGGTTGAGGTCGATTTGTTTCACCTCGTGATCCATCTTTTCATTGTTGATATTAACGAAATCAACATCTCCTGTTTTGCGGTTGATGACAGCGATGTCCTTGTCCTCCAAATAAACCACCTTGTTGGTGTATTCAATGATAGGGGAGGCGTCGGAACCCAAGAAGAATTCGTCCTTGCCAATTCCCACAACGAGTGGACTACTCTTGCGGGCAGCGATGATTTCGTCTGGATTGTTCTTGTCAAGCAACGCAATGGCATACGCTCCAATCACCTGATGAAGAGCCATACGTACTGCGGTGAGCAAGTCGGTATGACGCTTCAGGCGAATGTATTCGATAAGTTGAACAATCACTTCAGTATCTGTGTGGCTTTTGAATTCCACACCTTTTGCCATGAGTCCCTCCTTCAGCGTAGCATAATTTTCGATGATGCCGTTGTGGATGATGGCAAGATTTCCTGAATTGGAGATGTGAGGATGGGCATTGGTGGAGTTTGGCTCTCCATGAGTTGCCCAGCGTGTGTGAGCGATACCTACAGTTCCACTAATGTCCTTGTCTTCGACATAGGCTTCAAGGTCTGCTACCTTGCCTTTTGTTTTGTAAACTTGCAGGTCTCCTTTTTCGGTGATAAGTGCCACACCAGCACTATCATAACCTCTGTATTCCAATCTCTTAAGTCCCTTGATGAGAACAGGGTAAGCATTGCGCTTTCCAATATATCCAACTATACCGCACATAAATAATAAGTTTTTGAGTTTTTAAGTTGTTGAGTTTTTGAGTTATCGCGGAAAAATATCTTATTACTTTAAACGTTAAACTTTAAACGTTAAACGAAATTTTTGAGTTTGTGTATAAAAACAATGAGAGCCCACTTGGGGCTTTCATTAAAAGTAAACTCTGCTAACTCAACTGTGAATGAAGGCTGTTGAGTTAGCAGAGCTTTTGAGTTTAAAAATAAGTATGTGATTGAAGCTTCATCATGGTTATTTCAGAATACCAAGTTCTTTGAAACTATCAACGAGGGCTGAAACACAAGTGTCAACCTGTTCCTTTGTGTGAGTAGCCATCAGTGCCACGCGAACGAGTGTGTCTTGTGGAGCACATGCTGGTGGAATCACAGGGTTGATAAACACGCCTCTGTCGAATGCCAAGCGAGTCACTTCGAAGGTCTTAGCAGCATCGCGCACATAAAGAGGAATGATAGGACTCTCTGTTTCGCCAATTTCAAAACCTGCCTCCTTGAATTGCTTCAGTGCATAGTTCGTAATCTTCCAAAGGTTTTCCTGACGCTCTGGCTCACTCTTGATAATATGGAGTGCCTCGAGTGCAGCAGCAGTGGCTGCAGGAGTGTTGGAAGCCGAGAAGATATAAGTACGAGAGTTATGGCGCAACCAGTTGATGGTGTCGTGGTCGGAAG
>OMTC01000051.1:0-1378 GCA_900313845.1 uncultured Prevotellaceae bacterium | reverse complement strand
CAATGACTTGGAGAATGTACCCATGATGAGGTCCACATCGTCTGTCACACCAAAATGATCGCATGTTCCACGTCCGTTTCTACCAAACACGCCAAGTCCATGAGCTTCATCTACCATGATGGCAGCGTCGTACTTCTTCTTGAGTTCAACGATTTGTGGCAGTTTTGCAAGGTCACCTTCCATGGAGAAGAGACCGTCGGTAATAATCAACTTGATGGCATCTGGACGGCAGCGTTTCAGTTCTCGCTCCAAATCCTCCATGTCGTTGTGCTTGTAATGGAAGAATGTGGAAACGGAGAGGCGGCGTCCATCTACGATAGATGCGTGGTCGCGGTCGTCACCAAGTATGTAGTCATTACGTCCTGTAAGGCAAGGCACAACACCCGAGTTCACAGTGAAACCTGTAGAAAAAACGAGTGCTTCGTCTTTGCCGACGAATTCAGCGAGTTCCTGCTCCAATTGGATATGAATATCGAGTGTTCCGTTCAAGAAACGAGAACCTGCGCATCCAGTACCATACTTTTTGGTTGCATTCACTGCAGTTCTTGCCGCTCATGGTCACTTCTGTATCCTGATGGCTGTCGATTTCGCGGAAATAAGGATAGATGCCCGCTTCCATGTACTTCTGCGGTTCCCTATACTTACTCAATTTTTCTTGTAATAAACCCATAATCTGATTTATGATTGACTTGCTATTCTTTGCTGTCTTTGAGCAAAAAGACCCTCATTTTGAAGATGTTGCAATGCCAATTTGATTTGTATTTAGAGACTATCTAAATTTAGTTTACAACTAAACAGGCTGCAAAGTTAATCAAAAAATGCTGAATAGCACGTCTTTTTTGTTAAAAAAAACATCTTAGAGACAAAAAAAGGTAAAGGAGAGTTGAAAACAAGAATTATTTTGTTCTCGAATTCCAATGTGCGAAATACTACCATGCAAAAAGAAACAACGTGATGGAATAAGTTTCCCACCACGCTGTTTTCAGTACCATTAAGGATAAAGGTGGGTTCTTATGAAAGCACCTTATAATATATAATAATGGTTGATTACTTCACGTAAATCTTGTAATTCTTCACACTGCCTGGAGCACCTTGTTCAGCGCGTGGCAGATATTCAATGCCGCTCACCGTCTGCTCCGAGCCGAGGTCGATGACGAGAAGGTGAGGGAAACCAGCACCCTTCGACGTCTGCCAGTAGGTTGATTCCTGCAAGTCATAGACCTTGTCACCCGTGTGGTTGCCGTTTTCGTTCTCGCTGTCGGCATACTTAGTTGTCCAAGGTTCACGGCTGAGGCGCTTGCCTTGTGCATCGAGTGCATAGATTTCAGCAATGGCACTCACTTCCTTGCCGTCCTGAGCAGAGAGACATTCGATGCAG
>OMTC01000035.1 GCA_900313845.1 uncultured Prevotellaceae bacterium | reverse complement strand
CCCTTCCTTTCAATGATTCACTCTTCACGTGAGGTTTCAAGGCGCAAGCGCCGTTTCAAGTTTCAGGTTTCAGGTTTTTAGAATCCTTTTAAATCCTTTAAATCCCTGATTCATTTTTCATTCTACTCCCCTCGCCCTTTGGAGAGGGGTTGGGGGTGAGGCTTTTTCATTTAAATATCATCCTCCGTCACTTGATCCAATTTCAGCTTGTCGCTATCGTCACGCTTCTCGTAATACTGCTTGCGCAAAGGATTTCCATAAGCTTCATCGTACTTCGCACGATTGCGGAACACATCGATTGCCGTATAGACAGCCTGACGGAACGATGCCTCATTCGCTTCATTCTTTCCTGCTATGTCGTATGCAGTGCCATGAGCAGGAGAAGTGCGAACCACTGGCAAACCAGCCGTATAATTCACGCCATCATCCATTGCCAATGCCTTGAATGGAGCCAAACCTTGGTCGTGATACATGGCAAGAATAGCATCGAAATGCTTGTAGTTGCCCGAGCCAAAGAAACCATCTGCTGCGTATGGACCAAAACAACGAATGCCCTGCTTGAAACAGTTCTCCACAACAGGATTGATGATGGTTTTCTCTTCCTCACCTATCAAGCCATCGTCTCCACAGTGAGGATTCAACGAAAGCACTGCAATGCGAGGATTATCAATAGAGAAATCTCGTTTCAGACTTTGGTTCAGAATCTGAAGCTTTTCCTCAAGCAAAGGCTGGGTGATGCTCTGAGCAATTTTTGCCACAGGCACATGCGTCGTCACAAGGGCAACACGAATACTCTCATTCATCAGAATCATCAGTGCCTTTTGTCCCTTGCCCAATTTCTGCTCGATATACTCGGTATGTCCAGGGAAATGGAAACCGTCTCGCTGAATGGTATTCTTATTGATAGGAGCCGTAACGAGCACATCCACAAAACCTGCTGCAATATCCTTCAGAGCAGTTTCAAGCGACACGTATGCCGCCTTGCCACCCTCAGGCGTAGCCTTACCGAATTCTATCTTGATTTCCTCCTCGCCAAAACAATTGACAAGGTTGATTTGATTGTCTCTCGCATCTTTTGCACTATTCACCACATTGAAATTCTCCTGAAGTCCAATGGCATTGCGATGATAGATTGCCACTTTCGGAGAGCCATAAATCACAGGTGTGCAAAGTCCCAGCATTTCGGGATTCGAAAAGGTCTTGAGTATCACCTCGTACCCCACTCCATTAATATCACCATGCGTAATGGCTACTTTTATTTTTTGCATAATATTTTAAGTTTTTAAGTTCTCACGCTCCACTCTCCACTTCTCACTTCTCACTTCTCACTTTTCACTCTTCCCTCTCCTCCTTTCCAGGCAATTTCAGCGTGTAGAGCGCAGCCTCCAGTCTTCTCATCATCGTGCGCTTCATCTTATCTGGAGCATATACGAATCCCTCCACGACAATCACACGATTATTGATGGTATCCACCTGTGAATGTGCCACAAACGGACCACCCATCACGTCTTTTGTCATTTCCCAGAATCCGCGAGCCTCCTGCACGTAATGCCCTTGTATCTGCATATTCTCCACCGTCACGAAGTCGCGATTGGTTGACATAACACTTCCTTCCAATTCGCCTGGGATATTTGCACCCATGAAGGAGTCTCTCAGTGCGATATACACACCACGATTGAACACCTTCTGCGAAACGTATGGATAACTGTAAATACAGATATTCTGAATACTGCTCATGCCGTCATCCGAAGCCCAAATGAAATTCTCACCCACCTTCATCTTGTTCAGGTCAATAGGAATATACAATTCGCAATCAAACATCTCATACACCTTCTCATTGAATTTGATGTTATGACTATCTTCCAATGCAGTGGCCTGACGGTTGATTTCCTCAGCACTGAAATACTTGATGATGAAATTTGTTTTCTCCGTAATGAAGGTAGAAATCTCATTTTCCGTAGGACCGATAATCGTCATAATCAACTGAGGGTCGGAATACACATTGCGCTCCAACTTGATACGTGGTTCGGAATAGTGCTTGTTCACCTCGATTTTCACGATATTGCGGAACAACTTTGTGATTCTGTCATAATGCTTTTCCGTCACGTGGCTCACGTGGAACGAAGGCTCATCCTGAGGAAGCATCGGAATAGGTCTATTCAGCACTTCCTTCAATGCCTGACCCACATAGCCAGCAAAGGAAGAATCGCTACACACTACCATCACCTCGTAAGGATTACCCGACGAAGTAGGAGTCAAAATCGACTTCGAGTGTCTCTTCTTATGCACAGGTGGTTTCTTTCCTCCCTTGTCGCTTGAATTATCACAAGAGGCAAAAACCATCAGCATGGCTGCAAGAAGCATCATTAAATATTTCACTTTCATGGTCTTATATCTTTTTAATCGTTACTAAATACTATTCCGTACGCTCCAACTGAGAGGCAGCCTAATAGCCTGTGTAACTACTCCCCTCGCCCTTTGGAGAGGGGTTGGGGGTGAGGCTTTTCTCTCCCCTCCCAGGGGAGTTGGAGGGGTCCAGGGGTTGGGGGTGAGGCCTCTCATTTTCCACCTTCGTAGAAAGCAGTCCGCACGCAGCAAAGACATCCTCTCCTCGCGAAGCTCTCACCGTAGTGAAAAGCCCATGTTTCGTCAGATAATCCCTAAACGCCATCATCGAAGCATCATCCGTTCCCTGCAAATCCACATTGGGAATCTGATGGAAGCGAATGAGATTCACTCGGCAATCCAGTCCTCGCAGCAATTTCAGCAATTCCTTCGCATGAACCTCCGTGTCGTTCACACCCTTGAACACAATATATTCGAAAGACAGCCTGCGCTGATGCGAGAAGTCATACTCCTTCAGCATCTCCACCACTTCGGCAATGGCAAATTGTCGCTCGGCAGGCATCAACTGAAGCCTTTGCTCATGTATCGGCGAATGCAAACTGATTGCCAAATGGCACTGGCTCTCTTCCAAATATCTGCGCAGATTCTTCTTCAACCCCACGCTCGACACCGTTATTCTCTTAGGACTCCAAGCAAATCCATAGTCGGCTGTGAGGATTTCCAATGCCTTCATCACGTTGTCAAGATTGTCGAAAGGTTCACCCTGTCCCATGAAGACAAGATTGGTGAGTCCTTTCTCGCGATGTGCCCAACTCACCTGACTCAAGATGTCGGCAGTTTCCAGATTTCCCTGAAAGCCTTGTTTTCCCGTTTGGCAAAAGAGGCAGTTCATCTTGCACCCCACTTGTGTGGAAACGCAGAGCGTACCTCTCTCTCCATCAGGGATATAAACCGTTTCGATGAAATGACCACTCAAAGTGGGAAACAAATACTTCTCCGTTCCATCCACACTGGTCATCCGCTCTATCGGCTCATGTACTCCCACCTCATAGCGTTCCTTCAATCGCTCTCGCACAGCCTTCGAAATGTTCGTCATCTCATCTATCGAAGACACATTTTTCTCATACAACCACTGTGCAAGCTGTTTAGCGCCAAAGCGTGGCATACCTATTTCAGTAGCCACGCTTCCTAATTCCTTTAAAGTATATCCTAATAGTGGATTTTTCACTTTTAATTGTTCACTTTTAACTTCAGACCTTCTCTCCCCCTCGGGGGAGTTGGGGGGGGCACCTTTACCACGCAAAGATTGGATAGTCCTTCATGATGGAATTCACCTTCTCACGCACTGAAGCAATCACTTGGTCGTTTTCAGGGTCGTTGAGAACGGTTTCAATCATTTCGGCAATCAGCAGCATGAGGTCTTCCTTCGCACCACGAGTCGTCATGGCAGGAGTACCAAGACGAATACCGCTGGTTTGGAAAGCAGAACGAGTATCGAAAGGCACCATGTTCTTATTGGCAGTGATGTCAGCAGCCACGAGAGCCTTCTCTGCCACCTTACCCGTCAAGTCAGGATACTTCGTGCGGAGGTCCACCAGCATCGAGTGGTTGTCTGTACCGCCCGAGCAGATGAAGAAGCCACGGTCGATGAGTGCCTGAGCCAATGTGGCAGCATTCTTCTTCACCTGCTTCTGATACTCCACGAATTCTGGCTGGAGAGCCTCACCGAATGCAACTGCTTTAGCAGCAATCACGTGCTCCAATGGACCACCCTGCTGACCAGGGAACACAGCCGAATTCAGAATCTGCGACATCATCTTCACCTGTCCCTTTGGTGTAGTCAAGCCCCAAGGGTTTTCGAAATCCTTACCGAGGAGGATGATACCGCCTCGAGGACCGCGCAGCGTCTTATGTGTAGTCGAAGTAACGATATGAGCGTACTTCAATGGGTTGTCGAGCAAACCAGCAGCAATCAAACCTGCTGGGTGAGCCATGTCAATCATCAAAAGGGCACCCACCTCGTCAGCAATCTGACGCATGCGAGCATAGTCCCATTCGCGGCTATAAGCAGAACCGCCACCAATAATCAACTTAGGCTTATTTTCCAAAGCGAGACGTTCCATCTCATCATAATCCACACGGCATGTCTCCTTATTCAAGTTGTAGCCAACAGGACGATAAAGGATACCGGAAGTATTCACATGGCTACCGTGAGAAAGGTGGCCTCCATGGTCGAGGTTCAAACCCATGAATGTGTCACCTGGTTTCAGCACGCTGAACAGCACAGCTGCATTTGCCTGAGCACCCGAGTGAGGCTGAACATTAGCAAATTCAGCACCGAAAAGCTTCTTTACGCGCTCAATGGCAATCGTCTCCACCTGGTCAACCACTTCGCATCCGCCGTAGTAGCGCTTGCCTGGATAACCTTCAGCATACTTGTTGGTGAGGCACGAACCCTGAGCTGCCATCACTTGGTCACTCACATAGTTCTCACTGGCAATGAGTTCCATTCCCTTTACCTGTCTTTGATGTTCCTTCTCGATGAGAGAAAGAATTTCGACGTCTCTTTTCATTTCTTAAAAAATAGCTTATTGAGTAAAACTTAAATTTTTGCATTTACCAGAAATTTCGCTGCAAATTTAATCATTTTCACCCAAATACGCAAAACTATGATATAGTTTTCATCATTTATAAGTGCTTTTCGTACACATTATATTATAAGAAGAGCAATTATTACGTATTTTCAGGCTCTTTTTCCTCCACTTCATGAAATCCTACAATCTTCGCATCATAGAGTGCCTCCATCAGTTCGGGTGATGGATGGTAGATAATGCGACGGCGTGTGATGTTCTTTGGCGAAAGGTCTTTCAGATTCTTTTCAGCAGTGCAATTGATAGATGCACGAAAAGTGCCTAACGGACCCAAATCAACCACATGCCCTTCCAGCAAAAACTGCTTGAATGTGTCAGCCAAAGCATAGAAAGAGGCAGCGACATTTGCTTTCGATATACCTTGATTTTCAGATATTACTCTGATGACTTCCTCTTTTGGCATACGAGTATAACTTTTCAGATGAGCAACATACATTTCCTCACCATTTTTCACAGAGACTTTTTGCTTGTGAATCTTTACTTTAAGTGTTGGCATATACTATCTTTTTAAAATGAATTATTCAATATGCAAATGTACGAATTTTCCTTTTAAAATCCAAGCATTTTGAACAACAAATTTTTCCATAGGGGATTCACATGAAAAACGGAGGCTCGTTTTCACCTAAACGCAGGCTCGTTTTTACTAAAACGCAGGCTCGTTTTGCCAATCAAACCGTAATTGTGAGATTTTCCGTTTGAATACAAGGAATTTGAAAAGAGAAGATTTGTTTTGATGAAAGCGAAAAAGAAAAGTTAATAAATATTAATTTCAAATTTCAATTATTCAACTCGACGAACAAAACCAAAAGAGAAAAACCGAGCGAAATCTTCTGAATGAAACTTAAAAATGCTGAATGCTACGATTATTTCGTTTTTTTTGCGTAACTTTGCAAAGAATTTGCGTCTGTGTTTTTGAGTTCGACTTTGTATAGACAAAAGGGCAATGTAAAACTCACGAAGGATAACAAGAATGCATTTCGATTTTAAGACATTTTTTATCAGATTGACAGTCAGAAGACAATGAAGAAATATCTTGATGATGTTCTCATAAACACGAATGACGGCAATACCATATCGGTGATTGCGAATTTCGACAGAGGTGATTTGGAGACCGATGAGCCAAAGGTGGAGGAAATGGACATACCAATTCTTCCGCTTCGCAATATGATGCTGTTTCCTGGCACGCTGCTTCCTGTGAACATTGCTCGCGATTCGGCAAAGAAACTGCTGGAGGATGCTCAGGATAGCGGGACAGGAATCGGTGTGTTCAGTCAGTTGAGGGAAAACATAGAGAATCCCACTAATCGCGACTTGTTCAGCACGGGTGTGCTGGGACGAGTGGTGAAATTGCTGAAGCTGCCCGACGGCACACATACGGCTTTCATTCAAGGCTACAGCAGAATACAACTACTTGAAGCGCATTCCACAGACAGATACATGATGGGAAAGGTGGCGAAGAATCCCGAGGAAACTCCAAGTGCCAACGACAGAACTTTCCGAGTGACGGTGGATGCCTGTAAGGAAGTGGCAGACAGGATGTTGCAGAAGAGCGACGGCGTGAAGATTGATGCAAAGTTCTCGACCCGAGACATTCAAGACCGTGTGTTCTACATCAATTTCCTTTGTGCCAGCCTGCCTGTATCGAACAAGGAGCACATGCGCTTGCTGATGGAGGACGACCTGCGTCAGCGTGCCATCGAACTGCTGAAACTACTGAAGCGCGAGGAGCAGTTTGCCCAACTGAAGGCAAGTATCCAGATGCAGACGCAAAGCGAACTGAACCAACAGCAGCGTGAGTATTTCCTGCGCAAGGAGATGGAAAACATCAAGGACGAACTGGGACAGGGCGCGGACGACGAAGTAGCGAAGTTCCGTGCTCGCCTCAACAAGGATTTCCGTCCGTTGCTGGTGAAGGAACGAATCGAGAAGGAAATCGACAAACTGGACCACATGGCTCCTCAAAGTGCGGAGTACAGTGTGCAATATGAATATATCGAGACCTTGCTGAGTCTGCCTTGGCTGAGTTACAACAGCGGCAAGATGACCATCAAGAATGCTGAGAAGATTCTGAATGCCGACCACTACGGAATGGAACTCGTGAAGGAACGCATCTTGGAGCATCTGGCAGTCATCAAGACACGTGGCGACTTCAAGGCACCTATCATCTGCCTCTATGGCCCTCCTGGCGTGGGTAAGACTTCGCTGGGCAAGAGCATAGCAAGGGCAATGGACCGCAAGTATGTGCGCGTGTCGCTCGGTGGACTGCATGACGAGTCGGAAATCCGTGGACACAGAAAGACATACGTGGGTGCCATGCCTGGACGTATCATCAAGGGCATCCTCGAGGCTAAGTCCTCATGCCCAGTGTTTATCCTCGACGAGATAGACAAGGTGAGCGGTGCCGACATCCACGGCGACCCATCGTCTGCCATGCTCGAGGTACTCGACCCTGAACAGAACGAACGTTTCCACGACAACTACCTCGACATGGACTACGACTTGTCGAATGTGATGTCTGTGGCAACTGCTAACAATATCGGAACCATTCCTCCCCCACTCCTCGACCGCATGGAACTCATCGAAGTGAGCGGATACTTGACGGAGGAGAAGATTGAGATTGCCAAGCGTCACCTCATCCCAGATGCATTGGAGGACAACGGCATGAGCCGCAAGCGCATCAAGTTCTCGAGACAAGCCATCGAAAAGATTATCGAGGACTACACCCGCGAATCGGGTGTGCGCGAACTGAAGAAGCAGATTGAGAAGGTGATTCGCAAGATTCTGCTTGAGCAGCAGCGCGAGAGCGAAGAGGAACGCGACTACAACTTGAAGCCTGAGGACATGACTACAACTTGAAGCCTGAGGACATCGTGAAGTATCTCGGTACAGAGAAATTCAGCCGCGACAAATATCAGGACAACGAATATGCAGGCGTGGTGACAGGTTTGGCTTGGACAGCAGTAGGTGGAGAGATTCTTTTTGTGGAGACTTCGCTTAGCAAGGGCAAAGGCTCTCGCCTTACGCTTACAGGAAACCTCGGCGACGTGATGAAGGAATCGGCAGTGCTGGCTTTGGAATACATCAAGGCACATGCCGACAGATATGGCATCGACTCCAGCATCTTTGAAAACTGGAACATCCATATCCACGTACCAGAAGGTGCCGTGCCAAAGGACGGTCCATCGGCAGGTATTACTATCGCCACTTCCATCATCTCGGCTCTGACGCAGAGGAAGGTGCGCAAGAATCTCGCCATGACAGGCGAAATCACACTGCGCGGAAAGGTGCTGCCTGTGGGTGGTATCAAGGAGAAGATTCTTGCAGCCAAGCGTGCAGGCATCACCGACATCATGCTTTGCTACGAGAACGAGAAGAACATCAAGGACATCCCTGAGAAATACGTGAAGGGTGTAACATTCCACTACGTGAAGGACGTGAACGAGGTGTTCGACTTCGCTTTGCTGGATGAGAAGGTGAAAGGTGCCATCGATTTTTCGATAAAAGCCGAAAAAAGTGAAAAAAGCCTCAACTCTACCCCTTCACCAAAGGATGAAGGGAACAGTTAGGAAAAGTGAAGAGTGAAAAGTGAAGAGTGAAAAGTAAGAGACAAAGATGAAATTCGAACTACAATATACGGATTCCAAAACGAATGCAAGGGCGGGACTGATAAGCACAGATCATGGGCCGATAGAAACTCCCATCTTTATGCCTGTGGGAACATTGGGCAGCGTGAAGGGTGTGCATCTGCATGAGTTATATGACGACATCAAGGCTCAGATTATCTTAGGCAATACTTATCATCTATACCTTCGCCCCGGCACTTCGGTGATTGAGGCGGCAGGAGGTCTGCACAAATTCAATGGATTCAACCGCCCTATGCTGACAGATAGTGGTGGGTTTCAGGTTTTCTCCTTGGCAGGCATCCGCAAACTGAGGGAGGAAGGTGCGGAATTCCGCTCGCATATCGACGGGTCGAAACATTTCTTTTCGCCCGAAGGTGTGATAGACATTGAGCGCAGTATCGGTGCCGACATCATGATGGCATTCGACGAGTGTCCTCCTGGCACATCCGACTATGAGTATTCGAAGAAATCGCTCGCATTGACGGAGAGCTGGCTGGATAGATGCGTGAAACGCTTCAAGGAAACAGAACCGAAATATGGCTACGAGCAGAGCCTCTTCCCTATCGTGCAAGGATGCACCTACAAGGACTTGCGCATCCGTGCGGCAGAGAATGTGGCGAGCAAGGAGATGGATGGAAATGCTATCGGAGGACTTGCAGTGGGTGAACCTACGGAGGTGATGTATGAGATGATTGAAGTGGTGAATGCCATCCTGCCAAAGGACAAACCTCGCTATTTGATGGGAGTGGGTACTCCTATCAACATTCTGGAGGGTATTGAGCGCGGAGTTGACATGTTTGACTGCGTAATGCCTACTCGAAACGGACGCAATGCACAGATTTTCACTTCACACGGCATCATCAACCTGAGAAACAAGAAATGGGAAATGGATTTCTCACCACTCGATGCTGAAGGTACATCGTACGTGGATAGCACATACACGCGCGCGTACGTACATCATTTATTTAAAGCACAGGAACTGCTTGCCTTGCAGATTGCCTCGATTCACAACTTGGCTTTCTACCTTTGGCTCGTGGGACAAGCCCGACAGCACATCATCGCAGGGGATTTCTCTGTATGGAAAGCCAAGATGGTGGACGAACTGGGAAGAAGGCTTTAGGGAAGTGAAAAGTGAAAAGTGAAAAGTGAAAAAGCCTCACCCCCACCCCCTCTCCAAAGGGCGAGGGGAGTAGAATGAAAAGTTAAAAGTGAAGAAAGAATGAGGAAGAAAAGCGAAACATGGCGACGCTTTCGCGAATGGATGGACGAGCACATTCCTGTGTCCCGTCTGGACCGCTATATCATTGGCAAATTCCTTGGCACTTACTTCTTCTCCATCCTGCTGATTATTTCCATTGCAGTGGTGTTTGACGTGAATGAGAACATCGATAAGTTCCTCACCCGAAATGCCACGATGAAGGAAATCATCTTCGACTACTACCTGAACTTTGTGCCTTACTACTCCAACCTGTTCAGTCAGTTGTTCGTGTTTATCTCTGTGATTTTCTTCACTACGAAACTTGCTGAGAATTCCGAGATTATCGCCATGATGTCAACGGGTGTCACTTTCCGTAGATTGATGCGCCCTTACATGATTTCGGCAGCTATCCTTTGCATCCTCACATATTTGTTAGGAGCTTACGTCATTCCGAAAGGAAACGTAAAGCGTGTGAAATTTGAGAACACATACAAACGAAAAAACGTACCTACCTACACGAGCAATGTTCAGTTGGAGGTGGATACGGGTGTGATAGCTTACATAGGGCGGTATGAGAACAATGTGAAGACGGGATATGATTTCACGCTCGACAAGTTTGAGAACAAGAAGATTGTAAGCCACCTTCAGGCACTTTCTCTGCAATACGATTCCTTGGCAGAAGAACCTTATCACTGGATTCTGCAAAGTTATCAAATTCGTGATTTCCAAGGACGGCGAGAAGTGATAACCAGTGGATTCCGCAAGGATACTATTATCAAGATAGAACCCCAAGATTTCCTCATCACACGAGGACAACAAGAAACGCTTACCATGCCTGAGTTGAAGACATACATAGAACGACAAAAAGCGCGTGGATTTGCCAATATCAAGGAATTTGAAGTGGAATACTGGAAACGTGGAGCCTCTGCTTTTGCAACCTTTATCCTCACGATTATCGGCGTTTCGATTTCCGCAAGGAAACGAAAGAATGGTATGGGAATTGCCTTGGGTATCGGATTGGCGCTCATTTTGGCATACATCATGTTCCAAACGGTATCTTCCACTTTTGCCATCAATGCGAATATGCACCCTGGACTGGCAGCATGGTTGCCAAATATCGTATTCGCTTTCATAGCCTATTACTTCTATAGGAAAGCTCCGAGATAAGAAGATTAAAATTTAAAGTTAACAATTAAAAATTACAATAAGATATTTTGTATTTCGACGAATTACCATTAGATGACGTAGTGCTGGATGCGCTCGATGCGATGAATTTCGAGCAATGCACTCCCATACAAGAAAAGGCGATTCTTCCACTGCTGGAAGGACGCGACTTGATTGGTGTTGCCCAAACAGGAACAGGTAAGACAGCTGCATATCTTTTGCCTGTCCTGAACAAATTGAATTCGGGCAAATACCCTCAGGATGCCATCAATTGCATCATCATGTCGCCTACCCGAGAGTTAGCTCAACAGATAGATCAGCAAGTGGAGGGCTTCTCCTATTTCATGCCCGTTTCCAGCGTTGCGGTTTATGGAGGAAACGACGGCATCCGTTACGAGCAGGAACGCAAGGGACTCATGTTGGGTGCCGACATTATCATTGCTACTCCTGGCAGACTCATCAGCCATATCAACACGGGGAAAGTAGATTTGAGCCGAGTGAGTTTCTTTATTCTCGACGAGGCAGACCGAATGCTCGACATGGGTTTCTCTGACGATATTCTGAAAATCGTGAGTTATCTGCCTAAAGAGCGCCAAACCATCATGTTCTCTGCTACGATGCCTGACAATATCCAAACGTTGGCAAAAACCATCCTCAATGACCCTGTGGAGGTGAAGATTGCAGTGTCGAAACCTGCGGAGAAAATCAAGCAAACTGCCTATCTCTGCTATGAGCCAATGAAGGACAACATCGTGAGGAAAGTGCTGGAGGACCAATCCCTCGACCGCGTCATCATCTTTGCTTCGAAGAAATCGAAGGTGCGTGAATTGGCTCGCACGTTCCGCATGAAAGGACTCAAAGTGGGAGCGATGCATTCCGACCTGACTCAGCCTGAGCGAGACGAGGTGATGTATGAATTCCGAAACCGTCGCATCAACGTGCTGATAGCAACGGATGTGGTGAGCAGAGGCATTGATATTGATGATATTCAAATGGTTATCAACTACGATGTGCCTCACGACCCAGAGGATTATGTGCACCGAGTGGGACGTACGGCACGTGCCAATCGAGATGGACAGGCCGTAACTCTCGTTACAGCGAAAGAAAATACGGCACTGAAGCGCATCGAGAAACTCATTGAAAAGGAAATCGAGAAGCCTGAACTTCCCGAAGGATGCGGAGAGAAGCCCGTCCTCGCTTCCAACAAAAAGAACAATAACCATAAGCGATATGCATCTAACAATCGACATAGGAAACACGGCAACAAAAATAGCAGTGTTCGAAAGCCAGAAGGAACAGCAGCAACGCCTCCTACACTCGCAGAATTCAAACCCGAAGGAAAGAAGCCTACAGACGGAAACTCCAAAGGAGCCAAGCGAAGGAGACATAAGCATAAACCAAGAGGCGGAGACAATCCAAGTGCTCCAACCAACAGCGTTCCTCAGGATTGATGGACATAATTTAGCGGGACTGAAGGACTTTGCCTCGGAATGGGACTTTGATGCATGCATGGTGTCCTCCACGGCCAACGTGACAGAGGAAATGAAGCAGCAGATTGCAGACACAGGCATTGAACACATCTATTATTTCGATAGTGAGACTCCGATTCCCATCCGCAATCTGTATAGCACTCCCAAAACATTAGGACCAGATAGATTGGCTGCTGCCATAGGAGCCTACTTCGAAGGATTCAATCTATGGGGGAAGCATACACCTATTTTAATAATAGACTCAGGCTCTGCTATCACCTACGATTTCGTGAATGAAGCAGGTGAGTATCTGGGTGGAAACATTTCACCTGGGGTGGAGATGCGATTTCGGGCATTGCACGAATTCACGGCGAAATTACCACATGTGCAAGCATACGCTGAAGGCGACTTTACCGTTATTGGCAACTCCACAGAAACAGCCATCCGACATGGCGTGATGGATGGTGTGAAACATGAAATACAGGGGTTTATTTGTCAATTCTTGTCAAAATATCCTAATCTTTGCGTTTTTTTAACGGGTGGAGATAGTTTTGATTTTGAAGAACAAGTAAAAAACCGTATTTTTGCAGACAAATTCTTAGTTTCGAAAGGACTAAACATCATATTACAACATATTCATCAAAAAAGTTTAAAGTTTAGCGTTTAAAGTTTAACGAAGACACTCAGCTCCGCTAAAACTTAAAAACTCAAAAACTCAAAAACTCAAAAACTCAATATGACAACTAAGCATGTGATTTTGTGCGCTTTGGCGATGGTTCTTTCCACCACCTCCGCTTTTGCACAAAATGGTGTAAACTCCCCTTACTCAAGATATGGTTTCGGTATCTTGTCAGACCGAGCAATGGGATTCAACAAGGCAATGGCTGGTGTGGCTCAAGGTTTTAGAGACGGCCAGCAAATCAACACTGCCAATCCTGCTTCATACTCTGCCATCGACTCACTCACAGCACTTTTCGACTTGGGCGTTTCGCTTTATAACGGAAATTATGAGATGGGGAATCTGAAACAAAATGCAAAGAACACGAGTTTCGACTATTTTGCATTCCAATTCCGTGCTCGCAAGAATGTGGGTATCACAGTGGGTATCTTGCCTTACTCCAACATCAATTATAGTTTTTCGTCCTCAGCTGAAACTTTGAAAGGTAATGAAACTGTCACTTCCTCCTACTCATTCACAGGAAATGGCGGCATTCACAAGGTGTTCCTTGGTGCAGGTTGGAGAATTCTGAGACCTATCTCGATTGGTGTGAATGGTTCTTTCCTTTTTGGCGATTACACCCACACTTCCAAAATGGCTTTCTCTGAAACTGCTGCATACAGCATGGTGCGCGGCTACGATGCCAACATCTCAACTTGGGCAGTGGATTTTGGTTTGCAATACATCCAACCCATTTCGAAGAAGGATAAAATCACCGTGGGTGCTACTTACGGGTTGGGACACGATATTAACAACCGAGCAACACGCTATTCCCAAACACTTAACAGCAGTTCCGCTGTTCAGGGTGTCACCAGAGATACCTTGAAGAATGCCTTCCAACTTCCTCACTCGTTCGATGTGGGTATTACATACGAGCACGGCACGAAATGGAGAGTGGGTGCAGACGTAAGTTTGGAGAAGTGGAGCGACAGCAAATTCCCTACAGAAGTGGGTGGAAAATACCTTATTGCCAAGAATCAGCTCTTCGATAGAAAGAAGATTGCGTTAGGAGGTGAATACACTCCAAACCCTACAGGTCGCTACCTCAGCCGTATGTCCTATCGACTCGGTGCTTATTACTCTCAATCCTATGCCAAGGCAGATAATACAGGTGTGGTGACGGACAAACCTATTGAATATGGCATCACGGCAGGCTTTGTGCTTCCTATCCAAAACCGTAACCTCTGGCACAACAGTCCAAAGATTAACGTGTCTTTTCAATGGGTTCACACCGACATTCCATACTTGAATTCAATGAATTCCTCGCAGAGTAAACTGAAGGAGAATTATCTCAAACTGTGCTTAGGACTCACATTCAGCGAGCGCTGGTTCTATAAGTGGAAGGTACAATAGGATTACTACATGAATAGCAAAGTAAATCATATTCTATTATTCTCTTTTCTCATTCTTCATTTCCTCCTTTTGTTCTCATGTTCCAAGGACGAGGTGCACTACGCTCCTGTAGTAGAGAATCGAGACTCTTTGCCTATTCTGAAATCCATCGGAGTATCCACACTCATATCCGACTCAGGTATCATCCGCTATAAGATTATTTCCGAAGACTGGTTTATCTACGACAAGAAAGACCCTACTTTTTGGTCGTTTGAAAAAGGAATGTTTTTGGAAAAATATAATGAGGATTATCATGTGGAAGCCTACATTTCCGCTGATACAGCTTATTACTACGATTTCAAGAGACTTTGGGAACTGCGAGGACGCGTGGTGATGAAAAATGAGAAGGGAGAGACTTTTAAAACTTCCCTACTCTTTTGGGACCAAATCGAGCACAGAATCTATTCGCCTGCTTTTATGGAAATCAAAGGTATAGAGCAGCAGTTGTCGGGATACGACTTTTCCTCAAACGAAAGCATGACAGACTATATCATCCACTCATCGAAGGGTGCCTTCCCATTGGGCAAGGAAAAGGAAACGCCAAAACCTGATGCACAAAAGATGCAAGAAATGAAGGATACTACTAAACAACAGATTGCCAATCAACAGGCTCCAAACAAAGTTCATCCTTCTTCTCGAAACATGAAGTTGAATTCTCAAATATAGGCACCAAATCATTGATAAACTCTATTTTAATAGGTATAAATACAAAAATCGTCGATTCCATTCTTTTGGTATCGACTTTTTTTTGTATCTTTGCATGATTTTGTGTGAAAAAATTTCATCGGCACCTTGTTTTCGAAGAATTTGACACCAAAAACCTACCCAAGAATAATAAAAACAACAAATAATAATTAAAAAATGGCAGTATTACAGAAAATCAGAAACAGAGGCATCTTGCTTGTTTCTATTATCGCTATCGCCCTTTTCCTCTTCGTGATGGGAGACTTATTACGCGGTGGCGAGGGACTGATAAACCAGTCTCGACAGAATGTAGGTGAAATCGATGGTACATCCGTCAGCATTCAGGACTATCAGAGCGTGTTTGAGGATTTCCAAGTGTATAATGAAATCGCTCAGCAAAGAACTTCCACCAGTGAGGAGGAAAACAATCAGCTGAAGGACATGGCTTGGAACACGATGATTCAGAACAAACTCATCGAAAAGGAGTGTAATGCACTGGGTATCGGTGTGACAGATGACGAAGTAGCAGAAGTAATCCGTTCGGGACAGAACCAACTTCTTCAGGTTCCTGCATTCGCTAATCAGCAGACTGGACGTTATGATTATGCTCAGCTCACTACCTTCCTCAATGAATACAAGCGTTTGAAGGATGCTGGCGAACAGATTCCAGAAGTGTATGAAAAGCTTTACAAGTATTACATGTTTGTACAGAAGCAGGTTCGTAGCCAACTTCTTGCTAACAAGTATCAGACACTCGCTTCAAAGTGTGTAATGTCGAATCCTGTTGAGGCAAAGCAGACTTTCGAGGATCGCGCTAATGAAAGCGACGTGTTGCTCGTTTCTATTCCTTTCACTTCTGTTGCAGATGACAAGGTAACAGTTTCGGACGCTGACATCGAAGCAAAATACAAGGCTGAAAAGGAAAAGTATAAGCAGTATGTGGAGAGCCGCGACGTGAAACTCATCGACGTGCAAGTAGTTGCAAGCGATGCAGACCGCAAGGCTTTAGCTATTGAAATGGATTCAGCTTGTGCTCAACTCGCAGCAGCAACAACAAATGCTCAGGCTGGTAATGTAGCTCGTCAGAACACTTCTCTCCTTTCTTACTCAGACGTGATGAAGACCAAGGACGCTTTCCCTCAGATGATTAAGAATCGTTTGGATGGCGACTCCACTTCTCTCGCTGTAGGTCAGACTTCCAAGCCTGTATATGACGCAGCAACAAATTCATTCTATACAATGAAGTTGCTTGATAAGAAAGTGGTTGCAGACTCCGTTCTCTTCCGTCAGATGGCAGTTATTGGCAAAGACGAGCAAGATATTGCAAAGAAGTCAGACAGTATCATGAATGCCATTTCTTCAGGTGCTAAGTTCAAGGACATTGCAAAGAAATACAACCAAGTAGGTGACTCTGCATGGATTACCACAGCACAGTTCCAGAACAGCGCTCTTGATGCTGACAACACGAACTTCATCAATACGCTTTACAACATGACAGCAGGTCAGACCAAGGCTCTGAAGTTTACCAATGGTAATACCGTTATTCTTCAGGTACTCGAAAGCCGCAACCCTGTCACTAAGTATAATGTAGCTGCAGTAGTTCGTGAACTCAAGTTCTCTGACGACACATATAGCTCAGAATACAATAAGTTCAGCTCTTTCCTCGCTGCTAATTCAACCATTGAGCAATTGGAAGCAAATGCCACAAAGGAAGGCTACACCGTTCGTCCTCTCACTGACATTACGACAAGTAACCACAATATTGCAGGTATTCACAATACTCGCGATGCTATCAAGTGGCTCTTTGATGAGGCTAAGGTGAATAGCATTTCCCAACTTTACGAATGTGGTGATAACGACCACCTCCTCGTAGTGGCACTTACAGGTATCAACCCTGAAGGTTATGCTTCTGTTGACAAGGTAAAGGATATGCTTCGCACTCAACTTCTCAACGACAAGAAGGCTGAAAAGATTCTTGCTGATGCAGCAAACGTGAAAGATATTGCTGCTGCTAAGAAGATTGCTGGTGCTGTGGTTGACTCCGTAAATCACGTGTCTTTCGGTGCTCCTGCATTTATTCGTTCAGTGGGTTCAAGCGAACCAATCGTAAGTGCTCTTGCAAGCAAGACTGCACAGGGTAAGTTTGCTGGTCCTGTGAAAGGAAATGGTGGTGTTTACATGCTTCAGGTTCTTAAGAAGAACAAGACTGTTGAGAAGTATGACGAAAAGGCTGAACAATCTCAGCTTGCTAACTCAAACTTCCGCTACATTTCTCAAAGCATCCTCA
>OMTC01000139.1 GCA_900313845.1 uncultured Prevotellaceae bacterium | reverse complement strand
ATCATGGAAATTAAATAGCCAAGGAGAACTTGCTTTTTTGGAAAGATACTTCTCAAAGGTAGGTTTCAGAAACTCAGGCACACGCACCTCAAAGTAACCTCTATCAGAACGACTGTTTCTTGTTTTCTGACGTTCGTAGTGAAATATTCCGTTGACATACTGGTCCTTTTTTGCATTAAATATATCCACGGCATTCAAACCACATAAACAAAATGAGATTAAGGCAACATCCTGACCAAGCTCCATCAAGGGGTTGGTGAATCTGCTCCTGTCTGGAACAATACTGAAGAACTTACGCAACATGCTTGCCGGAATAGCACGTTTTTCAGGAACATCGCCTCTTGGAATAGTAACATTTCCCCAAGGATTTTTGAGTCTGATTATTCCTTGTTCTTCATCGTTGAATTCTTTCATTGCAGTCTTATAAATCTCGCGTATACAAATTGGATACTGCTCTTTACTACGATTAGTTTCGGAAAGAGACTCAATCCATTTGTTAAGAAAAGCAGAGGTCAAACGAGAGAACAAAATGTTATCCGTCTGAGCAAATCGCTCCATATGCTGGAGTGCCCATTTGTAGTTGCGAGATGTGCGTTCATGTCCTCTATTGATTAGTTCCTCTATATGCTTTCTTGCATAATCAGAAAATGACATGTCTTTAGTTGAAGTCGTAAGGTAGGATACAACCTCTGAAACAGTCCAACCTGAAATATCAATCTGATTCAGTATGTTATAATAACTACTAATCAAATTTGAAGTTTGTTTAACAACAAAAGGATCTATCACATCCTTACCTTTGATTCCCTTATCATTCACCATCCATGAGGTTCTGATAAAAGAGCTCTGTCTGTTCTGTACTACTCGGATGTAAACAATGTACATCCCGGTCTTAAGTTTAGATTTAACTGTGGGTTTAAGAGTTGCCATACTTATTATAATTAGTGAAATTATTTAATACTTTTGATGCTTGTTTAACAACTTATGAGTCTCTGTAAAACAGAAAAAATCTGGTCAACATCGACTAAAAATCTGGTCAACATATAGACAACATAGGGGGAATTTTATGTCGTTTTCGCAGAATCAGTATTTTTGTCTGGTCAACACACCTCAAAAATTTGGTCAACAAATTGGGTACTTTTGACAACACGTTCTGCATATTTAACGTGCAGAATATGAGCAAAATAGAACGAGGTAAGAACCTGTTTCCCAAGTCCTTACCTCGTATTTCACTAATTATCAGCATCTTGTCTATTCTTCCTCTACGGCTTGCTGCGCGGCTGCGAGACGTGCGATTGGTACACGGAATGGAGAGCAAGATGCGTAGTTCATGCCAATCTTAGCACAGAACTTCACAGAGCTTGGTTCACCACCATGCTCACCACAGATACCGCAACGAAGGTCTGGACGTACCTCGCGACCCTTGCGAACTGCATACTTGATGAGCTTGCCAACACCGTTCTGGTCGAGTACCTGGAATGGGTCCACCTTAAGAATCTTCTTCTCCAAATAAACAGGGAGGAAGCTTGCGATGTCGTCACGAGAGTAACCGAAGGTCATCTGGGTCAAGTCGTTCGTACCAAATGAGAAGTATTCAGCTTCTGTAGCGATACGGTCAGCAGTGAGGGCTGCACGAGGGATTTCAATCATGGTACCGATTTCGAAGTCGATTTCGATGCCATACTCCTCGAACACTTCCTTAGCAGTCTTCTGGATGATTTCCTTCTGCTGCTTCAACTCGTAGAGGATACCGATGAGTGGAACCATGATTTCTGGCATAGGGTTCTTGCCTTCCTTCTTCAGCTCGCAAGCTGCACTGAGGATAGCGCGAGTCTGCATTGCAGTGATTTCAGGGAAGGTGATACCGAGACGGCAACCACGGTGACCGAGCATTGGGTTGTTCTCTGCAAGAGATGCAACACGCTTCTGAATGGTCTTTACGTCAACACCCATTTCCTTTGCCATAGTTTCCTGACCTGCCAAATCGTGTGGTACGAACTCGTGGAGAGGTGGGTCGAGCAAACGGATATTTACTGGGCAACCATCCATTGCTTCGAGGATTCCCTTGAAGTCTGCCTTCTGATAAGGGAGTAACTTAGCGAGAGCCTTTTCACGTCCTTCTGCATTGTCGGAGAGAATCATTTCGCGCATAGCGATAATCTTCTTATCCTCGAAGAACATGTGCTCTGTACGAGTCAAACCGATACCCTTTGCACCGAATGCGCGTGCAACCTGTGCGTCGTGTGGAGTATCTGCATTGGTACGAACCTGAAGCTTCGTGTACTTGTCGCAAAGATCCATGAGTTCCTTGAAATCGCCACTGAGTTCAGCTGCCTTCGTTGGAACTTCACCTTCATAAACCTGACCAGTTGAACCATTAAGAGAAATGTAGTCACCTTCGTGGTAAACTGTACCGTCGATTTCTACAGTCTTAGCCTTGTAGTCAACGTTGATAGCACCTGCACCAGATACGCAGCACTTACCCATACCACGAGCAACAACGGCTGCATGAGAAGTCATACCACCACGAGCGGTGAGGATACCTTCAGCTGAAGCCATACCAGCGAGGTCTTCTGGAGATGTTTCGATACGAACCATCACAACTTTGTGACCATCAGCATGCCAAGCCTGAGCATCGTCAGCGTGGAATACGATTTGACCGCAAGCAGCACCTGGAGAAGCAGGAAGACCCTGAGTGATGACCTTTGCGTTCTGAAGAGCGAGTTTGTCGAATACAGGGTGGAGCAATTCGTCGAGCTTCTGAGGCTCGCAGCGAAGAATAGCTGTCTTCTCGTCAATCATTCCTTCATGGAGAAGATCCATAGCAATCTTCACCATGGCTGTACCTGTGCGCTTACCATTACGAGTTTGGAGGAACCAGAGTTTGCCTTCCTGAACGGTGAACTCCATATCCTGCATGTCGTGGTAGTGATTCTCAAGCTTGGTCTGGATTTCATCAAGTTCCTTGTAGATTTCAGGCATAGCCTCTTCCATAGAAGGATACTTAGCCACACGTTCTTCCTCAGAAATGCCAGCACGCTTAGCCCAACGCTGTGAACCAATCTTAGTAATCTGTTGAGGAGTACGGATACCTGCAACAACGTCCTCACCCTGTGCATTCACGAGGTACTCACCATTGAAGAGGTTTTCACCGTTACCAGCATCGCGAGAGAAGCAAACACCTGTTGCACTGGTGTCACCCATGTTACCGAATACCATAGCCATGACGCTCACTGCAGTTCCCCATTCATCAGGAATACCTTCCATCTTGCGATAGAGGATAGCACGCTCGTTCATCCAGCTGCGGAATACGGCACAGATTGCACCCCAAAGCTGCTCGATAGGATCGTTAGGGAAGTCCTTACCTGTGCGCTCCTTGATGGCTGCCTTGAAGAGCTTAACGAGCTTCTTAAGTTCGTCAACGCTGAGGTCCTTGTCAAGTTTCACACCGCGCTCTGCCTTCACCTGCTCGATGATTTCCTCGAATGGATCGATATCTTCCTTGTTAGCTGGCTTGAGTTCGAGAACGACATCGCCGTACATCTGAACAAAACGACGATAAGAGTCGTAAACGAAATGAGGGTTGTTGGTCTTCTTCACCATACCTTCAGCTACCTCATCATTAAGACCGAGGTTAAGGATGGTGTCCATCATACCTGGCATAGAAGCACGAGCACCAGAACGAACGCTGACGAGGAGAGGATTCTCCAAATCACCGAACTTCGAGTTCATGAGTGTTTCGATGTGCTTTACAGCAGCTGTCACTTCTTCGTTGAGAAGTTCCATGATTTTCTGCTGACCAACTTCGTAGTATTCGTTGCAGCAATCAGTTGTAATTGTGAATCCAGGAGGAACAGGAACACCGATCAAGTTCATTTCGGCAAGGTTAGCACCCTTACCGCCAAGTTCCTCTCTCATTTTAGCATTTCCCTCGGCTTTACCGTTACCGAAGAGATAAACTCTTTTTTGACCCATAATTTTAAAAGTTGTTTTCATTTAGAACACGCAAGGTGTTCAATCATTATTAATAGAAAATAAATTTGTTAAGTTCTCTTTCTTGTCAAGGTTAGCAAAAAAACCATTCAAAAATAGTCTTTGTTTTGGCTACTTGCTTGATGAATTCAGCAAAAATACTCGATTTTCACCGTAATTGCAAAAAAAACTGAATATTTTTTGCAAAAAAAGCTGAAACTTTGCGGAAAAGTGATTTCAAAATCGATTTTACCACTTTTTCAACTCTTCATAGAGTCGCTGAACGGGTAGTCCCATCACATTGAAATAGGAACCTCGCAGTCCGTTCACTCCGATAAAACCTATCCACTCTTGAATGCCGTATGCACCAGCCTTGTCGAACGGACGATAGTTCTCTATGTAATAGTCTATTTCCTCATCAGTAAGTTCTGCAAACGACACTTCACTTGTGACGGCAAAGATGCTGTGCTTCTTTTTTGTGAGGATATTTACTCCAGTAATCACTTTGTGAGTTTTTCCCGAGAGGGTTCGAAGCATGGCATGAGCCTCTGCTGCATCTTGGGGTTTTCCCAACACGATTCCATTGCCTTCAGCATCCTTGGTATAGACGATAGTATCGGCAGTGATGAGTAATTCATCATCTTCCATCGTTGGAAGATAAGCCTGTGCTTTCTTCATGGAGATATGTTTTGGGATTTCCTCACCTTTTAAATTGTCAGGATAACTTTCGTCGATTCCCTTCAAAGTGCACACCTCAAACTGTAGTCCTAATCCTGCCAACAATTCTTTTCTACGTGGTGAGTTACTGGCAAGAACTATCTTATATTTTGATAAATTCTCTAACATTTTTAGTTGAATGCTTATAGTTTCACGATGGTTCCTCTTTCATAACTTGAAATCACCATCCAAAAGCCGTTGCATTGTGCATCCACTTGTTTTGTGCCTTCAGCACTTGCTCCAGCACGTCGCGTCCACATCCTTCGCCTCCGTTGTAAGGGGAAATGTACTGGGAAATAGCCTTGATTTCAGGTGCTGCATCGGATGGACAACAAGGAAGTCCGCATTTCTGCATGATTTCATAGTCTGGAATGTCGTCACCCATGTAGAGCACTTCCTCATCTTTCAATCCATATTTCTCGCACAGTTCATGATAGGAATGAATCTTCACAGCTGCTCCTAAAATAACTTCTTTCAGCCCCAATCCCTCGTAGCGCTTCCTCACGGAATCGGTTTTTGCTCCCGAAATGATTGCTACGATGAGTCCGCATTTCACGGCATGTTGCAGGGCATAGCCATCCTTGATATTCACGGTTCGCATAGGACCATCTACAGGATGTAGTGGAATGGTTTGGCGACTGAGTACACCATCCACATCGAAGATGACAGCACGTATGGTTTTTAAATCGTAATTGATCATGATTGATGAGTGATTGAGTTAGGATTTCTGTGAAGGAGCATCGGAAAACTCGTTTTGTGAATTGATAGATAGTTGGTGAATGCTTTCACTTAACAACTTGTAAATGTCTGCCATTCGCTCTTCTCCTTCCTCTTGCAGAATGGCGATATGTCGGTTCATCACATTCACGTCGTACCGCACAGCAGGTCCCGTTTGAGCATCTTTGGGAGGAATAGTGTGGATTTTTCGAGTGGTCTCGTCGATGAGTGGAAGCATCACGGAGAAAGGAATGTTATGTTTTTCCAGTATTTTAGCGGAAAGCGCAGAACAATGATTTGCAAAATTGCAACAAAACACAGCCGCCACATGCAGGTATTTCCTATCTTCCGAACTCATTTCATAAACAGAATTCGTTATCGTGTCAGCCAAGGAGTGGAGTAGTTGCAAATCTTCTTCTTGGGATGCTTC
>OMTC01000320.1 GCA_900313845.1 uncultured Prevotellaceae bacterium | reverse complement strand
TCACCCCCAGCCCCTCTCCGAAGGGAGAGGGGAGTAAAATGAGAAGCCCCCTCCCAACCTCCCCGAGGGGAGGATAAAGTGAGAAGCCAATCAAGGATTTAAAGGATTAAAAGGATTCTTGAAACCTTAGTTTAAAGTTTAAAGTTTAACGTTTAACGAAGTTACATTTCTCCGCTAAAACTTAAAAACTCAAAAACTTAAAAACTTAAAAACTCAAAAAAACATAGATGAAGACATCAAATATAAGGATACGAATCTCACTTCTGCTACTCATGCTGATGTTCATATCGTCAGCCTGGGCTCAGCAGAATGTGGTGACGGGAAAGGTGATAGAATACTTCGGAGGTGCACAAGAACCAGTGGTGGGTGCCAACGTGGTGTTCGTCAATTCACAAAACCGTTATTTGAATGGTGCCGTGACGGATTTGGACGGTAATTTCCGCATTCAGGTGCCAGCAGAGAAAAAGAGTCTGAGTATCAGAATCTCCTATATTGGTATGAAGACTCAAACCATCAAATACACAGGGCAGAAAACCCTGAACGTGACACTGAAAGAGGACGATGCACAGCGACTTCAGGAAGTGGTGGTATCGGGCAGGAAAGTGGACCAAATGGGAGTCAGCCGCATCGAGCAGACCAGTGCCGTTCAGACGCTGCAAATGGCTGAAATCGTTGACCAGACTCCTGTGGCATCCGTGGAAGAAGCCTTGCAGGGACAAATTGCGGGTTTGGATATTACCATGGGTGGTGACCCAGGTGCAAGAAGCGCCATCCGAATCCGTGGTACCAACACCCTGTATGGAGATGCTGAACCGCTGATTGTGGTGGATGGTGTGCCTTACGACACAGAGATTTCCGACGATTTCAACTTCCAGACTGCCGACGAGGAAGATTTCGGTGCGTTGCTCAACATTGCTCCATCCAACATCGAAAGCATCGAAGTGCTGAAAGATGCGAGTGCCACAGCCATCTATGGAAGCCGTGGTGCCAATGGTGTGCTGCTCATCAACACGAAGAAGGGTGCGATGGGCAAGACACAGTTCTCCTTCCAAACCAAGTTTACTGCCAAGTATGAACCTGAGAGCATTCCTCTTCTGAATGGAGCTCAGTATAAGGCACTGATGCAGGACGAGCTATGGAATGCAGCCAATGCAAAGGGTGTGATGAACGCATCGACAGAAATGAACAACCTGTTCAACACCTCGGAAATCAACTACAATCCTAACTATCAGTATTTCGACGAATACAACGTAGATACCGACTGGCTCGACCAAGTGAAGCAGAACGCACTCGTCACGGATAACAACTTCTCGATGAGTGGAGGTGGAGAAAAGGCACGCTATCGCTTGGCGCTCGGTTATTACGATGAGCAGGGTACTACCAAGGGAACAGGCATGAACCGTTTGTCAACCCAGATGAAGATTACCTACAACTTCTCTGACCGTCTGCGTGTGCATACCGACTTCTCCTTCACCAATACCAAGAAGGATGCCAACGTGCTTTCCAGTGCTCGTTCCATGGCTATGAAGAAAATGCCTAACTTGAGCCCATACTGGATAGACGATGCAACAGGGCAGCCTACCGACCGCTATTTCACTCAGCAGAGCGATTTCCAAGGTGCTTACTCCAGCAACTACAATCCAGTGGCGCTCGTGGATTTGGGCTACAACAAAACCACTCAGCGCGAGGAGAAGATGACGGTGACCTTGGAATATGATTTTCCTTTCCATCTCCGCTTCAATGGATGGGTGAGCATGAATATGCGTACTACCAAGAACAAGCAGTTCCTCCCTCAGGAGGCAACAGGTGTGCTTTGGACCAGTGCTAATGCCAACCGTTCGACGGATGCCACTACCGATGCCTTCTCCCTGCAGAGCGAACTGAAACTCATTTACAATAACACCTTCGCAGAGAAGCACAATCTGATTGGTACGGCTCTTGTTCGCACCTATCAGAGTCAGTCTTTCAGCGAAACAAGTGTCACCTACGGAAATGCCTCCACCAACCTCTCCGACCCTGTTGTGGGTAGCGTGGTGGCAAGTGCAGGTTCAGGTGATTCAGAACGTCGATCCATTGCAGGACTGCTGCAATTGGTTTACACCTTCGACAACAGATACGTAGCAAAAGCCACCATCAACCACGAAGGCAACTCTGCCATGGGTTCGAAGAACCGATTTGGCACCTACCCTGCTTTCGGTTTGGCATGGAACTTCGACCGCGAACACTTCTGGAGCAAGAGCGTGAAGAGCTGGCTCACAGAAGGAAAGATACGTGTCGGTTTGGGATGGGTAGGTAAGGCACCTACTGGTTCTGCCTACTACTTCGGTGCTTATCAGAGCCTCGGACAATACGTGGATATGAGTGCCATCTATCCAGTGCGTATGCAACTCGACAAACTGAAATGGGAAACCACTCGTGAATTCGACGTAGGTATCGACATTCGTCTTTGGGACCGCCTCGGCATCACCTTCGACTACTACGACAAGAAGACTACCGACCTCTTGCTGAAGAGCACAGCACTGCCTGTCACCACGGGTTATGCCAACATCGCTTGGCTCAACTCGGGAGAACTGAGCAACAAGGGTGCAGAGTTGCGCTTCGACTATAAGGTGCTGCAAAGCGGACCTTGGACACTGACAGTGAATGCCAACGTGAGCCGAAATGTGAATAAGGTGGAAAAACTTCCTGCCACCTATTCCTACGAGAACTACACCTTCGGCAACGGAAACTATGCACTGCGCATCGTGGAAGGAGCACCTATCGGCGCATTCTTCGGATACCGCTACAAGGGAGTGTATCAGAACACGCAGGAGACCTATGCTCGTGATGAGAACGGAGGCGTGATGCACGACTACAACGGCGACCCAATCGTGATGCGAAACGGAACAACGCTCGTTTATCCAGGCGATGCTCAATACGACGACATCAACCACGATGGCGTTATCAACGAAAACGACATTGTGT
>OMTC01000425.1 GCA_900313845.1 uncultured Prevotellaceae bacterium | reverse complement strand
ACGCATGGCTCTATTGCGGCAACGAACAAGCGAAATCGCTCTTCCTGAAATTCTGCGACTGGGCTATCTTCATCACCGCCCAACTCAATGACGAGCAGATGGAACGCATGTTGGGCAACGAGCATGGAGGTATGAACGAAGTGCTTGCCGATGCCTATGCCATCACGAAGGAACAGAAATACTTGGATGCAGCCATGCGTTACTCCCACAAGCGTCTGCTTCTCCCTATGTCGCAACGTGTGGATTGCCTCGACAATATGCATGCCAACACACAAGTGCCAAAGGTGATAGGTTTTGAGCGCATTGCCGAACTGAGCAATAACGAGGCTTACCACACGGCAAGTTCCTTCTTCTGGGACATCGTGACTGGTGAACGTTCTCTGGCATTTGGTGGAAATAGCCGACGCGAGCACTTCCCTGCCAAGGATGCGTGCCTCGACTTCATTAACGACATCGATGGTCCTGAGTCTTGCAACACCAACAACATGCTGAAACTTACCGAGGACTTGCACCGCAGAAATCCAGAGGCACGCTATGCCGACTTCTACGAATTGGCAACCTTCAACCACATCCTCTCCACCCAGCATCCTGAACATGGAGGATACGTGTATTTCACTCCTGCTCGACCTCGCCACTACCGCAACTACTCCGCTCCAAACGAAGCGATGTGGTGCTGCGTGGGAACGGGTATGGAGAATCATGGAAAGTATGGGCAGTTCATCTACACGCATGTCCACGATGCACTCTTCGTCAACCTTTTTGTTGCCTCTGAATTGCAGTGGAAGGAAAAAGGAATCACCTTGCGCCAAGAGACTGCATTTCCTTACTCCGAGGACAGCAAACTGACCGTCACTAACGGCAAAGCACAGATGAAGATGATGATTCGCTATCCAGGATGGGTGAAGCCAGGCGAGTTCGCTATCAGCGTGAATGGAAAAGCCGTTGACTGCATCACGGGACCATCGTCTTATGTGTGCATCGACCGCAAATGGAAGAAAGGCGACGTGGTGGAGATTCATTTCCCAATGCACAACAGCCTCCGCTATCTGCCAAACGAACCACAGTATGTGGCTCTGATGCACGGACCTATCCTCTTAGGCATGAAGACGGGCACAGAATCCATGAGTTCCCTGATAGCCGACGACAGCCGTTTTGGTCAGTATGCAGGAGGTCCAAAACTTCCTATCGACCAAGCACCTATCCTCATCAACAACAACATCGAAGGCATTGCCAATCAGTTGACTCCTGTGGCTGGAAAGCCTTTGCATTTCACCCTCTCCACTCGGATGGAAAACAAAATCAATGGGGAATTGCAACCGTTCTTTGAGATTCACGATAGCCGTTACATGATGTATTGGTTGGCACTCACCGAAGGTCGTTATCAGCAATACATCGACGACCTCGCACAGAAAGAGAAGGAACGTCAGGCACTCGAAGCCCGCACAGTGGATAAGGTGCAGCCAGGCGAACAACAGCCAGAGACCGACCACAAGATGGAAACTGATGAATCGCAACGAGGCAACACGAACAACGTATTCTTCCGCGATGCCCGCAACGGCCACTATTTCAGCTACCTGATGCAAACCGAAGGCAACACCGAACTGAGTCTCCGACTGAAGTATTGGGGCGTAGGCGAATGGAAAACCCACGAGTTCGACATCTTCATCGACGATGTGCTGATTCAGTCCGTGAACAACACAGGCAAATATCGCATATCGGAATTCAAATACGAAACCTACAGCATCCCTGCCTCCGTCCTTAAAGGCAAAAAACAGGTTCGCGTGAAATTCGTGGCAAAACCAAACAAACAAATCGGTGAGATTTACGAAGTCAGACTCGTAAAGAACTAAATCCCCCTTGCTCCTGCGAAGGAGTTAAACAGAAATCAACAAGAATCGTCTTAACTTGCTTGTATGAGCTTGTTAAGACGATTTTCGTTAAAAGACATTCTCATTTGCTGACATGCTCCTTTGAATGCACAGGCGCTCTCCTTCGGTTGTTCAGGCATTTTCCTTCGATTCTACTGCCCCTTTCCTTTGATTTTACTAAAATGTCGAGCCCTCAACGTTTACACGGCGAGCCCTCGTTATCGCAACGCCGAG
>OMTC01000242.1 GCA_900313845.1 uncultured Prevotellaceae bacterium | reverse complement strand
TCCTAAGGTAACGGGTGGTGGTGGCTTCCAACTGAAATGGAAAGACCTCACCCTCACCACCTTCTTCTTCGGACGTTTCGGACAGAAGGTCATCAACTCCGCACGTATGAATCTCGAGAACATGTATGGAACAGCCAATCAGTCAACTGCCGTGTTGCACCGTTGGCGCACAGAAGGCGACCAGACAGACATTCCTCGTGCACTCTATGGCATGGGCTACAACTATTTAGGTTCAGACCGATACGTGGAAAGTGCATCATTCATCCGTCTGAAGACACTCTCATTGGGATGGAACCTACCTAAGAACTGGCTCAAGAAGCTGAACATTGGCATCACTCGTGCCAATATCCTTGTAACGGCATACGACCTCTTCACATGGACCAGCTACAAGGGACAAGACCCAGAAGTGAAACTACCTACAGCAACGCAACTCTACATGGATGGTGCTACCACTCCTGTTTCGAAGCGTCTGACTGCTGCATTGACTGTCAACTTTTAAGCATCAAGAACACTATGAACAGATTAATCAACTATATGCGAAAAAGAACAGGAATGATGGGAAAAATGTATTTTTTATTCTTCATTTTTCTTTCTTCGTTCTTCGTTTTATCTTCCTGCAACGACTGGCTCGATGTGAAACCAAACAACGAGCAAGTGACAGACGATTATTGGCAGTCGAAGGAAGATGTGGAAGCTGTCATTGCTTCTGGATATTACTACATGCGTACTTGTGTACCTAATTATATTAAGTGGGGTGAGCTGCGTGGTGGAACATTCTATTCGAGCAATGCTGCCGATAACAAATTGCAAGATTTCAACCTCACTCCAGAATATGCACTCTGTGACTACTCTTCTGTTTACAAGGTTATCAACATGGCAAACTCGGTGATTAACTATGCACCAAGCGTGAAAGATAGGGACAACACCTACTACGATGCCGTGATGAACTCTCACCTTTGCGAAGCATATTTCCAACGTGCTTACAACTATCTCATCCTTGCCAAGAACTACAAGGAAGTTCCTCTGATTCTAAAAGCATACGTGGATGATAATGAATCGTTCGACATCGCTAAAACGACAGAGGATTCCATTGTGATGCAAGTGAAGCAAGACTGCTTAACCGCTCTTGGAACAGGTGCTGCAAAAGGTACTTACGAAGTGGATTGGCAAACCAAAGGACGTGTAACGAAATGGGCACTCTATGCACTGATGGCAGATGCATGCCTTTGGAGCGAGGATTACGATGAATGCATCAAATACTGTGACTTGATTCTCAACGCTACCGACAATTTCCGTCCAGCGTTCATGAAGAATACGAACGATTGGTACAATATCTTCTCAGCAGGAAACACCAACGAAAGTATCTTCGAATTGAACTGGAGCTATGCCCTCAATCAGGAAACCAACAACTTTGCTTCCCTCTGGTCTCAATCATCGGGTAGCCGCTTACGCTTCACCAATGTTGCTACAGAAAAGCTAAAGGCAGAGACTCAGGAACTTATTGACAATGGTATGGTAGCAGATGGACGCATGGGACGCATGCTTCTTTCCACATACGTTCCTGAATCGGGTACTCTCATTGGTTGGAGCACATCGAACACACCATACATGTGGAAATACAATGGTACTGACGTGCAGGACATTACGGGTGGTGTGAGAGCTTACCAAGATGCCAACTTCATCATTTACCGCGTGGCAGAAATCATCTTGATAAAGGCTCAGGCGGAAATCATGAAAGGCAACTACCGAGAAGCAGTAGAACTCATCAACCGTATTCGTAATCGTGCTGGCCTTGGCTATTTCAACGACATCGATACCAATGCCGAAGGTGCAGACATTCAGATTTCGCAGCTCGACGAATTCACTCTTCTTGAGGAAGTTCTTAATCAGAAACAAATGGAATTGGTGGGCGAAGGAAAACGTTGGTACGACCTTCTTTGGTTCGGACGCATCGGTAACAACAAGTATCGCCAGCAATTCATCGATGCTGTGGTGGAAGGTAACCAAACTACTAATCAGTCGTGGGTTCAGTCTGTGCTTCAGGACAAGAATGCATGGTACATGCCATTGCCTCAAGCCGACATTGAACACAACTCATTGCTGGTTCAGAATCCTTATTATGCATCTGGAAACTAACAACGTTTAACGTTTAGCGTGGAGCGTGAAGCGTTTAAAGTTTAGCGTTTAGCGTTTAAAGATTATTGAGAATTTCAAAAAAGAAAACTATGAAATTGAAAGATAATATATTAAATACAGCATTTGCAAGAGTGGCTCCATTCCTCCATCATGGGAATGCTGCAATGGGACTCTTCTTATTGCTTGCATCTTCTCTCTTCCTCACAACGAGTTGCGATAAGGATGTGTTCAACGTGAATGCAGATCCATTCAAGGGACAGACATACACCAACATTCTCAATTCTCCTATCTCAACTTATCTGTCGGAAGAAGAGGATTTCTCCGAATATGTCAGTATTCTGAATGCGTGCGACATGTATAACGCATTGAATCAATCCTCCAACGGAACCAGTTTCACAGCATTTGCTCCAACGAATGCTGCCATGAAGGAATTCTATGCTCGTCGTGGTGTGAGTTCCTTCGAGGAATTGGGTAAGGAGTATCTGCGTCAGTTTGTACTTTTCCACACAGTGAAGGACTCCATCCTTCCTGAAGCATTCGTGCTAAAAAGCTATGTCACAAACTTAACGGGTGACAACATCAGCGTGAGCATTAACCCAACCAATGCTGGACAGGCGACTCTCAACAATGAGGGACAAGTGACACAGATGGGACTCAGCGCTTTCAACGGAAAAATCTATGTGCTTTCAAAAGCGATGACTCCACTTGTGGAAACAATTTATCAGCGCATCGTGGAAGCTGGCAACAGCACCATCATGGCACAGGCTATCTCCGAAAGTGGATGGAAGAAGGAACTGAGCACCATTCAAGACACCACTTACAATGAATCGCATCAGCGCATCATCAACAAGCGCTTCTATACCTTGCTCAATGTCACAGACCCAGTCTTCCAAGCAAATGGAATCAACAGCCTTGCCGATTTGAAGAGCAAACTCAAATCAAACGATGATTTGGGGCTGACCGAGGATTCCCTCCTCCGCAAATACGTTGCTTACCACATCATGGGTGATTCATATACTACCCAAGAATTAGGTACAGTCAATGGAAGCAATACGACTCGCATTTGGGGAACTGAGGCGAAAAGCCAAGTACTCACCATCACCAACGACACCTTAGCAACTACGGAGGAAGCTCGACTCATCCTCAATGCTTCGGGTACCAGTGCACAGTTCCTCAGCAATTCCAACATCCTTGCAAAGAACGGTTATGTGCATCATCTCAGCTCATGGCTTCCTGTTTGGGAACCAAAACAGAGTACCATCGTTTGGGATCTTGCCGACTACACAGAAATCAAGAACATTGTGGGTCCAAGCAACTTCCAGCCATCCGAACCTACCAGCACGGAACAAAACACTCGTGTGGCAACTGCTTCCTGCTTCAGTTTCGAAATGGGTGAATCAGGCACTAAGAACAAATCCTATAGCGACATCAGCTATGTCACATGCCGTTCCAACCTGAAGGATGTCAACAACAACGACCGAATGGTTTATAATGTGGGATATATGGGTTCCGTCTCTATGCCTACTCCAACCATCGTGAAAGGTAAGTATCGTGTAGAACTCAGTATTGTCTATCTCACCAACCACAACTTC
>OMTC01000015.1 GCA_900313845.1 uncultured Prevotellaceae bacterium | reverse complement strand
GGCTTCTGGGTAGTGGCAGCATTGTCGAGATAAATCAACGCCTTGCCATACACCGTGCGAGAAAGGATGGGAAAGTCCGAGGACACTCCTTCCGCCCTTCCTGTGAGGGAGGGAATCGTTACACCGCTCGCTATATCATTTACTTTATCAATCATTGTTCGTTACTTAGTATCTACACCCATGCCTCATGAAGAGGGGCAAGGGATGCGATAGGTCCCTTCTCTACTTACACATGGCACATCCTGTGCATTTGTTCAGTTCGCCACGGAAACGCTTCTCTATGAGATAGTGGAGACGGTCACGGAGAGGTTCAAGACGAACTTCATCGATGACCTGTCCTACAAAGGCAAACTTGAGGAGCATACGAGCCTCCTCCATCGGTATGCCTCGTTGCTGCATATAGAAGAGTGCTGACTGGTCGAGAACACCTACGGTGGAACCGTGAGAACATTTCACATCGTCAGCATAGATTTCAAGCATAGGTTGAGTATAGACACGTGCCTCAGGCGATGCACAAAGATTGGCATTCGTTTCCTGAGAAGACGTCTTCTGAGCATCTTGACGCACCAAGATTCGTCCTGCAAAAGCACCAACTGCTGTATCATCAACAACATACTTGAAGAGTTCGTTGCTCGTGCAATGAGGCACTTGATGGTCAATCAGCGTGTTGTTGTCAACACGTTGATTCTTATCAGCAACTACACATCCGTTGAGCGTCACCTCTGAATGCTCACCCGTAAGCAAAACATCTGTTGTATTGCGAGTCTCACCATTAAAGAGCGTGATATTGTTATGACTCACCGTGCAATCTGCCCCCACCTTTATATATAAATTGGAGAAACGGCGACAAGAAGTGTGAGTTTCTTCCAATTCGTACATGTCGAGATGAGAATTGTTGCCACAGAACACCTCACACACCTGAGTGGTGAGGAAATGCACTTGGTCCATCGCATGGTCGCAAAAGAGAAGAGTTGCCTCGGCACCATCCTCCAAAATGATGAGGACACGCCGATTCACGAGCATGTCAACTCCCGAACGCAGCAGATTCACCACTTGCAAGGTCTTTTCCATGCGCTTATTGCGAGGAACATACACAAGCAGCCCATCCTGTGCCAAAGCGGTGTTGAGCGCATTGATGGCATCCACCTTGGTAGAAGCCAATTGTGCATAATAGCCTTGGAGCACTTCGGGATTCTGCTGGGCAAACTCACGCAAGGAACCAGTATAGATTCCATCCTTTGTGGTGGAAGTGAGCGGCTTGTCGTTCACAACAAACACGAGATTCGTTGAGAGGTTGGGCACATCACATCTGAACACATCCGCCGTATCGGCAGGGATATTGACACGATTAAGGTTCACACCATAATTCGGTGCAAAAGCCTTCGCCACATCTGTGTATTTATATCGCTCCACCTTCTGAGACGGGAATCCCTGTGCCTCGAAATCAGCCATAGCGTCATCGCGCAGTGCATTCATTAAAGGAGCACTGTGCTGATGAATCATGCTGCGACATTCGCGGTAAAGTTCTATGTATTGGGATTCACTACTCATTTCACCTCGTCTTTAATCCAGTCGAATCCTTGTTCTTCAATTTGCAAAGCCAATTCAGGTCCGGCAGTCTTGACTATACGTCCATCAAGGAGGACATGCACCACATCTGGACGGATATAGTCGAGCAAGCGCTGATAGTGGGTGATGACCAAAGCCGAAGTATCTGGCTTGCGAAGTTTGTTAAAGCCCTCTGCCACGATGCGGAGTGCATCCACATCGAGTCCAGAGTCCGTTTCATCGAGAATGCAGAAAGTAGGTTCAAGCATCGCCATCTGGAAAATCTCGTTACGCTTCTTCTCACCACCACTAAAACCCTCGTTCACGGAACGATTCACGAGTTTGTTGTCGATTTCCACCAATTTGCGCTTCTCACGCATGAGTTTGAGAAAATCCGTAGATTTGAGAGGTTCAAGACCGAGAGCCTGACGACGTGCATTCACTGCTGCACGCATGAAGTTCGTCATCGACACACCAGGTATTTCGATAGGTTGCTGAAACGACATGAAGATACCCGCATGGGAGCGCTCTTCCGTTTTCATTTTCAGCACATCCTGCCCATTGAAAGTGATGCTTCCTTCAGTAACTTCGTAGGATGGATCACCCACAATCACCTTGCTAAGTGTACTCTTTCCCGCACCATTCGTTCCCATGAGTGCATGGATTTCACCATCTCGAATAGTGAGGTCAATACCCTTTAATATTTCTTTTCCGCCTACTACAGCGGCATGGAGATTCTTGATTTCTAACATAAGAAAGATTTTTATTATCAATTCCTATCCCACTGTTCCTTCGAGCGAAACGCTCAATAGTTTCTGCGCCTCAACGGCAAATTCCATCGGAAGCTTATTCAGCACATCCTTGGCATAACCGTTGACGATAAGCCCCACAGCCTCCTCCGTAGAAATGCCTCGCTGATTGCAATAAAGCAATTGGTCTTCGGAAATCTTTGAGGTAGTTGCCTCATGTTCCACGGTAGCCGTATTGTTCTGCACGTCCATATATGGGAAAGTGTGTGCACCACAGAGGGAACCCAAGAGCAAGGAATCGCACGAAGAATAATTACGTGCGTTATCCGCTTTCTTACCTACTCGCACCAATCCACGATAGGAATTCTCGCTCCTTCCTGCACTGATACCCTTGGAAATGATGGTCGAACGTGTGTTCTTTCCAATATGAATCATCTTTGTTCCCGTATCTGCCTGCTGGAAGTTGTTAGTAACTGCCACGGAATAGAACTCTGCCACAGAGTTATCACCTTGCAATACACAAGAAGGATATTTCCACGTGATGGCAGAACCTGTTTCCACCTGTGTCCACGAAAGCTTACTATTGACGCCCTTCAGCAGTCCACGCTTGGTGACCAAATTCAATACGCCACCCTTACCTTCGGCATCGCCTGGATACCAGTTCTGCACCGTCGAGTATTTCACTTCGGCGTTGTCCATCACCATGATTTCCACAATGGCAGCATGCAATTGGTTCTCATCACGCATAGGAGCTGTACAACCTTCAAGATAACTGACGTATGAGCCTTCATCGCAAACGATGAGTGTGCGCTCAAACTGTCCAGTATTGCGGGCATTGATACGGAAATAAGTGGAAAGTTCCATCGGACAACGTGTGTTCTTCGGAATATACACAAAAGAACCATCACTGAACACTGCAGAATTGAGTGCAGCAAAATAGTTGTCACGATAAGGCACAACCTTACCCAGATATTCTCGTACCAAATCGGGGTAGTTCTTCACAGCCTCACTGATGGAACAGAATATAATGCCTTTCTCAGAGAGTTTTTCCTTGAAAGTAGTCTTCACCGAAACGGAGTCCATGACTGCATCCACAGCCGTGCCGCTCAGTGCCATACGTTCCTCCAATGGTATGCCCAACTTATCGAAAGTCTTCATCAGCTCAGGGTCGATTTCCTTATTTTCCGACTTGTCCTTCTTTTTCGTTGGGTCAGCATAGTAGGAAATGGCTTGATAATCGATTTCAGGCAAGCGGAGATGTCCCCAAGTAGGTTGTGTCTGCTCCTGCCAATAACGAAAAGCCTGTAGTCTGAATTCAAGCAACCAATCCGGCTCACCCTTCTTGGAAGAAATGAGTCGGATTACGTCCTCGTTCAGACCTTTGTCTATGATTTCAGTATGTACGTCGGTGGTGAAGCCAAACTTATATTTTTCTTCAGCCACCTTCTTTACAAACTCGTTAGCCATTTGAAAATGTAAGAGTTTTTATTTTTCGCCACCGAATATTGGAGGCAATTCGGATTTGATGCCATGCATTGGCAGTTGTCCATTTGCCTCTTCCGTTGAGTCGGTCACGATGGTCACATCGGGCAAAGCCCACTGGGCAGCATGCTTCCATGCATAGAAGAGTTCACTGCGCTCTTCCAACTTTTCAGGACGCATACCACCATTGCTCTTGGCAAAGTCCATGATATTGAATGCCACGCTGAGAATCAGTCCGTAGCAGATTGCTCCAATCAATGCGCCAGCCAAACGATTTAAGAAACTCAGATGGACAGCCTTGAAAAACTTAGTGAGCAAAGATGCCAGCCATCCCAGGACGATAGGAACAAGGATGATGATAATGACAAATGCGACTGTATTGCCTATACTTTCCGTTGCTCCTGTGGCTGAAGCCAGATATTCGCCAAAGCGATCATAAAGAGAAACAGCAAGCAAAAAGCCAACAATCACTCCCGCTAAGTTTGCAATTTGCTTGAAGGCACCTTGGATATATCCAATGATGGCGCCTACAAGCAAAATAATGATTATCAGTGTATCCACTAATTCTATATTTAAAGATTAGAGTCAAGAGAAACGAGTGAGGAAAAACGATGATTGAAAAAGCTAAAGGTTCTTCATCTTTTCAATCTTCATTCTTCACTTCTACAGTTTCTGCTTCACTTCAATTTCAGTGAATGCCTCGAGCATATCACCTTCACGAATATCATTGTAGTTGACGAGCGAGATACCGCAGTCGAAGTTGTTACCCACTTCCTTCACATCATCCTTGAAACGCTTGAGTGCGTTGATGTCTGCTGTATGAACCACAATACCATCGCGAATGACACGAACCTTGTCGCTGCGGTGAATCTTTCCGTCGGTAACGAACGCACCGGCAACTGTACCCACCTTCGTGATATGGTAAACCTGGCGCACTTCGGCAGTACCCGTGTATTCCTCCTTGATTTCTGGAGCCAACATACCTTCCATGGCACTCTTGACTTCCTCAATCGTATCATAGATGATGGAGTAGAGACGAATATCTACGCCTTCCTGGTCTGCCAATCGGCGAGCTGCCTGAGAAGGACGAACCTGGAAACCGATGATGATTGCATCGGATGCCTTTGCCAACGAAACATCGCTCTCCGAAATCTGACCCACTGCCTTGTAGATGACATTCACATGAATCTTCTCGGTAGAGAGTTTGATGAGGGAGTCGCTGAGGGCTTCGATAGAACCGTCCACGTCGCCCTTGATGACGAGATTGAGGTCCTGAACACCACCCACTGCGATATCGTGTGCAATATCTTCGAGTCCCTTACGACGAGTGGTACGAATACCCTGCTCGCGCTTGAGCTGTTCACGCTTGTTGGCAATTTCACGAGCCTCCTGTTCTGTTTCCATCACGTGGAACTGGTCACCTGCTGTTGGTGCACCGTTCAAACCGAGGATGAGGGCTGGCTCTGCAGGAAGTACCTGCTGGATTCGCTGACCGCGCTCATTGAACATAGCCTTGATACGTCCCCAACTGGTTCCTGCCAAAACGATGTCGCCTTGTCGAAGGGTACCATTCTGAACAAGCACTGTTGCCACATATCCACGACCTTTGTCGAGAGAGGATTCAATAACAGAACCCGTTGCCTTGCGGTTTGGATTTGCCTTTAGGTCGAGCACTTCTGCCTCGAGCAGCACTTTCTCCATCAAGAGGTCCACATTGATACCCTTCTTGGCAGAGATGTCCTGACTCTGGTACTTACCGCCCCAGTCTTCCACGAGGTAGTTCATAGCGGCCAACTGCTCCTTGATTTTTTCAGGATTTGCACCTGGCTTATCAATCTTGTTGATGGCAAACACCATTGGAACGTTGGCAGCCACAGCATGACTAATCGCCTCCTTGGTCTGAGGCATGATGTCGTCGTCGGCAGCAATGATGATGATGGCAATATCTGTTACCTGAGCACCACGAGCACGCATGGCAGTAAATGCCTCGTGACCTGGCGTATCGAGGAAAGTGATGTGCTTGCCGTTCTGCATCTTCACGTTGTATGCACCGATGTGCTGAGTGATACCACCGGCCTCACCTGCAATCACGTTGGTCTTGCGAATATAGTCAAGGAGCGAAGTCTTACCGTGGTCAACGTGTCCCATCACGGTGATGATTGGTGCGCGAGGAACGAGGTCTTCTGGATTATCCTCCACTTCCTCCACAGCATTGCTCACTTCTTCACTCACGTACGACGTCGAGAAGCCAAATTCTTCTGCCACCAAGTTGATGGTTTCAGCATCCAGACGCTGGTTGATAGATACCATGATGCCAATCGACATACAGGTTCCGATAACCTTCGTAACTGGAATATTCATCATCGTGGCAAGGTCGTTGGCAGTTACGAACTCGGTCAACTTCAGTACTTTGCTCTCTGCATTTTCCTCCTCTTCGAGTTCTGCCATACGGTTATGGATATTCTCGCGCTTCTCCTTACGATACTTCACACCCTTCTTCATCTGCTTGGTTGTGAGGCGTGCGAGCGTTTCCTTTACCTGCTTTGCAACTTCTTCGTCGGTCAGTTCAACCTGTTTCACTGGTCCCTGACCCTTCTTGCCCTTCTTGTTCTTACCACCACCTTGCTGCTGGTTTTGGCCACCAAACTGACCGCCACCCTGCTGCTGGTTGTTCTTTTTCTTCTTATTAGGATTTTCCTTGATCTGACTGGCAGCAGAGACGATATCCACCTTCTGCTTGTCGATGCGGTTACGCTTCTTCTTCTGGTTTCCGCCCTGTCCATTCTGCTGACCGCTTTGCTGAGCCTTGCGCTCGCGCTCCTTTTCCTCACGCTCCTTCTTGCGCTCTTGCTTGCTCTTCTTGTCAGGACGAGTCTTGGAGTTGATAGAATCGAGGTCGAGAAAACCTACCTTCTTGAACTGCACACCTGCATCTGGAGTCTTCGTGCGGTACACACCATCCTCACCAACACCTTCTTCGTTCCCCTTAGACTGAATGATTTCTGGCTGTGCCTTCACTTCTGGTGTCTTTTCAGCCTCAGCAGTTGGAGCAACAGTTTTTTCTGGCTCTACCTTGGCAGCAGGCTTTTCAACTTCTTCTGCCTTTTGAGCTTCAGGCTTTTTTTCCTTGGCAACAGGTTTCTCCTGCTTCTGAACTGTTTCAGCTGGAGCAGCCTTTGGCTCTTCTTCCACGGCTACAGGCTTTGCTGGAGTTTCAACCTTTGGAGCTTCAGCAGGTTCTGCCTTCTTCTCCTCAACTGGCTGAGGTGCAGCATCCACCACTGGAGCAGCATCCACAACAGGCTTTTCCTCCACAGCTTTTGGTTCTTCGGCTTTGGCGGTTTCATTGCTGTTCGACTGAATATCATTGATATTGCCGAGCACCGTAAATTTCTGTTTTGGTTCAGAACTGGTACGGAACAACTCCACTTTCTTCTTCTCAGCCTTTTCGCGCTGTTGCTGCTCGCGACGTTCTTCACGTTCCTTCTGTTCCTTCTCCTTACGCGACTGGATATCGCGCTTCACTTCCTCGTGCTTGTTTTTGTCAGCACCGAAAGCAGCCATAAGCAGTGCATACTGCTCATCCGTGATCTTCGCATTAGGGCTTGCATCTTCCAATGCTTTCCCTTTCTTTTGCAGGAATTCAGCCACGGTGTTGATTCCCACATTCAATTCCTTAAGTGCTTTGTTCAGTCTAACAGGCATGTAGTGTTAATTATTTTAATTTTAAATTCTTCTTTATTTGTAAGCTTCGATTTTGCCGAAGCCATTCCCCATTTAATTTTCAAACTCTGCACGGAGCACCGAGAGCACGTGGTCAACGGTATCTTCCTCCAAGTCTGCCTGCTCAACAATCATCTCGCGTGGAGCATTCAGCACACTCTTGGCTGTGTCAAGACCGATACCCTTGATGGCTTCAATTACCCATTCTTCGATTTCGTCCTTGAACTCGTCGAGGTAGATATCCTCGTCGTCTGTTTCGTTTTCGTTCAATTCACGGAATACGTCGATGGTATAGCCTGTAAGCATACTTGCCAACTTGATGTTCAAACCGTTCTTACCGATGGCAAGAGAGACCTGGTCTGGCTGCAAATAAACCTCTACCTTCTTGTTTTCCTCATCGAGGTTGATGGTCGAAATACGAGCAGGACTCAAGGCACGCTGAATGAAGAGCTTGGTATTGCTGGTGTAGTTGATAACATCGATATTCTCGTTGCGCAATTCACGCACGATACCATGAATACGACTACCCTTCACACCCACGCAGGCACCCACTGGGTCGATACGTTCATTATAGCTCTCCACGGCAATCTTTGCTCTTTCGCCTGGAATACGTACAATCTTGTGGATGGTGATGAGACCGTCATTGATTTCTGGCACTTCATTTTCAAGCAATCTTTCCAGGAATTCAGGAGCGGTACGCGAGAGGATAATCTTTGGATTGTTGTTCGCATTATCCACACGGAGCACGATAGCACGAGCCGTCTCACCCTTACGGAAGAAGTCGCCTGGAATCTGCTCTGTCTTTGGCAACAGCAATTCGTTGCCCTCTTCATCAAGGAGCAACATCTCTCGCTTCCAAATCTGATAAACCTCAGCAGTGATAATCTGACCAATCTTGTCCTTGTACTTATTGTAAAGGTTGTCGTGCTCCAACTCCAAAATCTTGGCAGCCATCGTCTGACGGAGAGTCAGAATAGCACGGCGACCGAAGTCAGCGAAATTCACCTTCTGACTCACGTCCTCACCCACTTCATAGTCCTCGTCAATCTTCTGAGCCTCGGAGAGAGAAATCTGACTCGATTCATCAACCACTTCTCCATCAGGAACCACCTCGCGGTTCTGATAGATTTCGAAGTCACCCTGGTCTGGGTTCACAATCACGTCGAAATTATCGTCGTGACCATACATCTTCTGAATCACACTGCGAAACGAATCCTCAATCACACTCACGAGTGTGGTTCTGTCGATATGCTTCGTTTCCTTGAATTCCTTAAAAGTATCAATCAAGTTAATACCCTGATTTGCTTTCTTTGTAGCCATCTTTTGCAAATTAAATGAAAAATGAAGTCTGAACCATCATTTCCATTTGTTTATATTATTCTTTTTTATTTCAATCGTATTTCTATTGTCCGTCATTCCCGATGCTCTTTCCTCCCCTCGGGGAGGTCGGGAGGGGGCTGCTCTATCGTGGAGGCTTGAGTCCTTCTCTCCCCCCTTGGGGGGAGTCGGAGAGGGGCTATTTAAAATCAATCACCGCCTTCACCCATTTCACATCGTCGTAGCCGAAATGATGCTCCACATCCACCATCTGAGGGCGCTTCTGTCCTTCCAACTTCTGCTTTTCAGGAACAACCACGCAAAAGCCTTCTTCGTTTGCTTCTGTCAAGCATCCTTCCATCTTCTTTCCTCCAGTTGTCAACAATTCCACATCGTAACCGATGCTGTTGATATATTGCTGAAGCACTTTGAACGGTTGTCCGATTCCAGCACTTCCCACTTCCAACTCATAATCTTCCACCTCACGGTCCAGATGTGCTTCAATAAACTTGCTCAGTTCGCAGCAATCTTCAATCCAAACCCCATCTTTGTGGTCGATTTCAACAACGATGCTATTATTGGCATCCACTGTAGCATCCACGAGGAAATATTCTTTGTCTTTGAGCCATTCCTCTGCCAGCTCTTTCACTTTGTTTTTGTCAATCATGAAAAATTGATTACAGTCCTTGAGCTCTTGGTTCCAACTTAATTTCTCGAAAAAAGACTAAAAACATAAGAACTCACGAACTAACAAACTTAATTTTTACAAATAACAAGGAGGAACTCCGCGAGCCCCTCCTTTTCATTTCTTTTGCAAAGGTACGATTATTTTTTGATTCTTGCCAAATTTTTACGCAATAAATTGTTTTAAATGGCTTGAATACGACGTTTTTATGTGAAATTAGTTGAATTTCACCGTCTTTTGACTGCCATCATTGAAAATAATCACCACACTGTTGCCTTGTTCCTCCACAGACTTCACCACACCCAGCTCCTTCTTCGAGAACTTCTTTCCGCTTTGTTTCCAAAGTTGGAGCGTGATGAGGATATGGCTGCCTTCGCTCAATGAATAGCGTCCTGCCAACAAAGCACAACTTTCGCTCATTGGGTGCATGTCTTTACCCGTCACAATCTGGTTCTTCACAGCCTGACCATCCTTCAAATCGCACATGGCAATCTGATACACACCATTATCCACATAATACGTCAGTCGAGGTTCCGTGAACGAACCCGTCTTGATGTTCTCCTTCAACTTCGGAATGGTATAACTACCCAAACGCAAACTATGACTCTGTCCTTGGTAAGCCTTTGGCAAGGTCACTCTATCCACACGAAGCACACCGTTTGGCAAAGGAATCTCTGCTAAATTAAACTTCACGTTCTCATCTGTTTCCAGCACGGCATCACGACGATAGATACCATCCTCGAAACTCACGAAGTCATAAAGTCGCAACACTTCCCACTCGCCCTTATTGTTCATAATGGCATAGTTCTGACTCACTTCGCCGTTCTTGCCATCTGCCATCCAAGGGAAAGCCGTGTTGTAAGCAAACTTGTTATAGTTCTCGCCCGAACGGAATTTCTGCCAGTCGCTTGCCACCTTCTCCTTGCACCATGCACGGATTTCAGAAGCACCCAGGTTCGGATAGTTCGTCACGAGGATATTGGTGCCTGGCATAAAGTGATTATACACTTGATTCTTCTTGAATTCCTTTTCCCAAGGACCGTTGTTTTCCTTCGCGGTCCAGAAAGGATTGTCCTCTGGCACGAGCAATCCCAAGAACGCCTTACCCATCCAATACACACTACCACGACAAGAGTAAATCTGCACGCATGGTTCGAATGGTCCATAGTAGCCCACACATGGCACGCCATCCACCATCACCTTCGGATTCTGCAAGAACTGAAGAATCGTGGCTGAAGCCAAACGACGCATCCAGCCGTAATTCACCTCCGTTCCAGTGCCATTCAGCCAGCCCATCAGCGGAAGCGGAACAACTGCCGCCATACGATAGGTGAGGCTTCTTCCATACATATTCATCTCGCCATTCTTCGACCACATCAACGGATAGTTAGGCACCAAGTCCTTGAAGTTCTTCTCAAAACGAGCCTTTGCATCAGGATTGAGTTGGTCGCCATAGTAGCGGCTCCAAATCATGCCGTACATCTGGAATGCCCACATGCTATAATAGTCATAGGCAGGACTATCGTTATACCAACCCTCGCCACGGTACTTGTCCAAACAGAGGTTGAGCAATTCATTCAAATAATCCGTCTTCACTTCATAGCCGTGTGTCTTGAAGAACGACATGATGAAGATATTGAAGAATCGCCAGTTGGAACCAATCGTAGGACCATTGCCATAGCTCACCATGAATTTGGCAAACTCAGCCTTGTCCTCTGCCGACAGTGGGTCCCAAAGGATTTCAGGCATCACCGTAAGCGACAAAGCCAAACCGCCCAATTCCACCAAGGTCTGACTGGTACGTCCAGTTCGTTCCTTGATATACATTGGCTTGCTTGGGTCGCTCAAATTATGGATTTGCCTACGGTAGTATTCTCCCACCTTGATACCGTTGATTTCCAAGTCGGGATTTTCCTTGAGCAATGGCACTGCCACAAACATCGTGCGGCACAAGGCTTCGAGGTTGGAAGTCACCGTGTTGCCACCCTCATGCGGATAGGTCTTTCCCCCTTGGTTTGGGAAGTTGAACGGGTCGTCGTAATTGTGAATATAGCTGAATGCTCCTTTCAGCATATACAGTGCAGCATCCATCCAGTGCTTACGTGTCATACCCGTCAAAGGACTGGTTTTATAATCAGGATTTTCCACATGGAAGATATTGTCGGTCTGTGCAAACAACATCAATGCAAACACTGACAACATCAAACTAAGAAGAATTCTTTTCATATTGGGATATTTGTTTTAGATTGTTATTTTAAGCTCTTCAAATCCTCCTCCAACGAAGCCCTTGGCACACCATTCTTGATGGCAGCCTCGAAATCAGCAAGGGCTTTTCGCTTATTGCCCTGTTCCTTGTGCAAATAAGCACGTGCCAAATAATAGTTCTGGTTTTCGGGCTCCAACTCCACAGCCTTGTCGAGGTCCATGATAGCGAGCTCGGATTGTTTGTTTTCGGCATACATGCCCGCACGAACACTGTAGAGTTCTGCCTTGTCGGGATGTCCCTCCACCATGAGTGTGATGCGCTCCAGCGCTTCCGTCATTTTATTCGTGTTTTGGCAGAGCAGTGCCAAACCGAGTTGAGCGGAATAGTTGGTAGCATCTTCCTCCAACACCCGCAAATAGTCTGTCCTCGCCTCCAAATATTCATGTCTTTGCGAATAGCAAAACGCACGATAGTTGCGTGCTTCCTTATGATGGGGATCGACATCGAGGATGGTGGTGAAATCCATCAATGCCTTCCCATAATTCTCCAATCGAAGATAGAGTTTTCCTCGTGCTTCGAGCATAGGCACCGCCTCAGGTGCAAAACCCAATGCCATCGTATAGGATTCAATAGCATCGGAGGCATTCTGCTTCTCTTGGGTGTTCTGCCAATACATCGTTTCCTGCACCTTTCCCATATTGGTAAACACCAACGCGTTGCGATAATCCTTCGGGTTGACCTTCAGTGCCTTCTTGAAGTAATTTACCGCTTCCGTCAACGAATCCGCCTCCGCAGCCTTGATACCTCTCTCCACCCACTGCTCATAAGTTTGAGCCGATGCGGAAAGAACAAATAGAAATAAAAAGAATATATATAAGAATCTTTTCATTAAAAATATTATAGAAGTTTTCAGGAAAAAGAGAAGTTTGTGAGTCCCCATCTCATAGCAAACTAACTACTCCCTCCCTCACAGGGAGGGTAAGGGGTGGGTCTGAGGGTCTGTAGTTTTGTGGGTCTTTGGGTCTCCTAATCTCTATACCTATCTTCATCCTTATCCTCCAGCATGGAAAGATACGAGGTATAGCGGCTTTGACTGATGTCATGCCTTTCAACAGCTTCACGCACGGCACAACCTGGCTCGTGGGTATGTGTGCAGTTGTTGAAACGGCAATCCTTGGAAAAATAGAAAATCTCCTTGAAATAATGCCCCACTTCCTCGCGTTCCATGTCGAAGGTACCAAAGCCTTTGATGCCCGGTGTGTCGATGATATACGAGCGTGGCACGAGCGCGTCCTCTATCGGGTACATCTCCGAGAAGGTGGTGGTATGCTTACCCGTATTGAAGGCATCGGAAATCTCTCCTGTCGACACAGCCATACATCGGTAACCAATGGATTCATAAAGGGTGATCATCCCTTCAAGCAATTCCTTGTCGTCCTCCTCGGTCAGCAAGTCTATCTTATTAAAAATGAGTACAACAGGGATGCGGTAAGCCTCAGCCGACGCCAAAAAACGGTCAATAAATGTCGTGGCAGTTTCAGGCTGTTTCAGCGTGACAATCAAGAAGCACTGGTCCACATTGGCAGCGATAATATGCGACTGCTTCGAAAGGTTCGTTGCCTTCCGAATCACATAGTTGGTGCGGTCATCTATACTCGTGATGAGCGCCGTTGCATCGGGTTGCGGAGTGAAATCCACCTTGTCGCCAATCGCAACAGGATTAGTGGAACGAATCCCCTTGAGCCTGAAATTTCCTTTCACTTTCGACTCCCAGAGCGTCCCATTATCAGCCCGCACGGTGTACCAACTACCCGTGTTCTTAATGACTAAGCCGTGCATGTCCCTTTGAAAATGAAGAATGAAGAATGTAGAATGAAGAATGAATTTTCTCAGTAAGCTTCGGTTTTGCCGAAGCCATTCTTCTTTCTCAGTAAGTTTCGGTTTTGCCGAAGCCATTCTTCTTTCTCAGTAAGCTTCGGTTTTGCCGAAGCCTTTCTTCATTCCTCATTCTTCATTCTTCATTTTTCATTTATACAGTCATGATTTCCTTGTTCTTCGCCTCGAGCATGGCTTCGAGCTTTTTGATGTACTTGTCGTGGATTTTCTGAACAGATTCCTCTGCGTCCTTCTCCACATCCTCTGGCACACCATTCTTCACGCTCTTCTTCAGCTTCTCGATGCACTCACGACGTGCGTTGCGAACAGAAATCTTGGCAGTTTCCGTTTCCTTCGAGCACTGTTTGGTAAGCTCCTTACGGCGTTCCTCCGTCAGAGCAGGGATGCCCAAACGAATCACTTCGCCGTTGTTCTCTGGCATGATGCCCACTGGCGAGTCGATGATGGCCTTTTCAATCACCTTAAACATCGACTTGTCCCAAGGCTTGATGGTGATGCTGCGTGGGTCTGGCACCATCACGGTTGCCACGCCCGACAGTGGAACCATCGAACCGTAACTATCTACACGGATTCCGTCGAGGATGTGCACGTTGGCTTTTCCTGCACGGATGCGGCTGAGACATTCTTCCAGATGCATGGCTGCCATCTCCATGTCCTCTTCAGCTGCATTCAATAATTCTTTTACGTCTTCCATATTTTAATTAACGTGAAGCGTAAAGTGTGAAGCGTGAAGCGATAGAGCCTCCGTCACACTTTGCCTTCACTTCTTTTTTGAGTTTTTTCTTTAGTTTCTAAATACGAATATAATCCAGAGATAATGCGCGCAGTGTCTTCAATGTGTACACGTTCTTCGTTTAATTCCTCTTCAGAAATATAGCCTAAATCATTGGCAAGCTGAAGTTGGCAAAGCACTTCCATTAGTGAGCCATAGGAATATTCTATGAATTGTTGTTTAGCTTTAATCGTTTTACGCCCCATACCCTCGGCAATATTTGAGGGAACTGAAATTACAGCCCGTTGTAACTGGCCACGTAACGCATCTTTTTCTTCATAGGGAAGTTTACGTAAGAGTTTATAAACACTCCTTACTAAAGCCCTAGCGTATTTATAAGCCTTCAACTTCTCGAAGGCAAATAATTCCGACTTCATTATGTGCTGTTTTATTAAACTATTCACACTTCACACTTCACGCTTCACACTTCACGCTTCACGCTTCACACTTCACGCTTCACGCTTTAATCAGGCAGAATCGTGCATCCAGCGCAAGGCTTCAGCTGTTTGAAGAAGTCGTTGCCCTTGTCATCTACGAGGATGAATGCAGGGAAGTCCTCCACTTCAATCTTCCAGATAGCCTCCATGCCGAGTTCTGGATATTCCACACACTCGATGCTCTTGATGCTCGACTGCGAGAGCACTGCAGCCACGCCACCGATAGTTCCGAGGTAGAAACCACCATGCTTCTGACAAGCATCAGTCACCTGCTGGGTGCGGTTGCCCTTAGCAATCATCACGAGTGAAGCACCATTGTCCTGGAACTCATCCACGTATGGATCCATACGGTTAGCGGTGGTTGGTCCCATCGAACCACAAGGATAGCCTTCTGGAGTCTTGGCAGGACCTGCATAGAGGATTGGATAGTCCTTGAAGTACTGAGGCATTCCCTCGCCAGCATCCAAGCGTGCCTTCAGCTTGGCATGAGCGATGTCGCGAGCCACAATGATGGTACCCTTGAGGTTCACTCGGGTAGAAACAGGATACTTGCTCAGTTCCTTGCGTACAGCGTCGATACCCTGGTTCAGGTCAATCTCGATGCCCTTGCCACCTTCGCCTGGACGACGATACTCTTCAGGAATCAACTCCGATGGGTTGCTGTCCATCACTTCGAGCCAAACACCATCCTTGTTAATCTTTGCTTTGATGTTGCGGTCGGCAGAGCAGGAAACGCCCATACCGATTGGACAGCTGGCACCGTGACGAGGCAGACGAATCACGCGGATGTCGTGAGCCAGATACTTGCCACCGAACTGTGCACCAAGACCAATCTTATAAGCTTCTTTCAGCAGTTTCTGTTCCAGATCCACGTCGCGGAACGCACGTCCCGTCTCGTCGCCCGTCGTTGGCAGCGAGTCGTAATACTTGATGGAAGCCAGCTTCACCGTCAGGAGGTTCTTCTCAGCCGATGTGCCACCAATCACGAAAGCGATGTGGTAAGGAGGACAAGCCGCCGTACCGAGACTCTTCATCTTCTCCACCAAGAATGGAAGCAAAGTGCCCTCGTTCTGGATGGTTGCCTTGGTCATTGGGTAGAAGTAGGTCTTGTTAGCAGAACCACCACCCTTTGCCACCATCACGAATCGGTATTCAGCGCCTTCTGTGGCTTCGATGTCAATCTGTGCAGGGAGGTTGCACTTGGTGTTCACCTCGTCGTACATGTTCAGCGGAGCGTTCTGCGAGTAGCGGAGATTGTCCTGCGTGAAGGTGTTGTACACACCCTTCGACAGTGCCTCTTCGTCCTCAAATCCAGTCCATACCTGCTGACCCTTCTCACCGTGAATAATAGCCGTACCCGTATCCTGGCAGAAAGGCAGGATGCCCTTGGCTGCCGTCTCCGCATTGCGGAGGAACTGCAGAGCCACATACTTGTCGTTCTCCGTTGCCTCTGGGTCGCGAAGAATCTTTGCCACTTGCAGGTTGTGCTCACGGCGCAGCATGAACTCCACATCGTGGAATGCTTGCTGAGCCAACAGCGTCAGAGCCTCTGGAGAGACCTTGACGATTTCCTTTCCCTCGAATTCGCCGACAGAGATACCCTCTTTAGTCAGCAGTCGGTATTCCGTCTTGTCCTGTCCCATCTGGAACATAGGTGCATACTTAAATTCTGGTGCCTTTGCCATAATATTAATTAGAATTAGTAGTTATTTGTATTCATAATAAGTTGCAAATATACATTTTTCCATCAACTTCCTAAAATCTTTTCCCAAAAACTTTCATAAAGATTGTGAAAAAAGGAAATAGAAAGATTTCTATCTCCCAATAACTTATCTATTCTATTTTATATTTGTGGAACTTGAGCACAATTAACCAAAAGTGCAACTACGGGTGACTCTTTCCTATAGTTGCACTTTTTCCATGTTCTCCTTTCAATCCGAACTTTTTCCTCCAAAGCCTTCAACGTGAGCATTATAGAGGGCGGTTTTCA
>OMTC01000068.1 GCA_900313845.1 uncultured Prevotellaceae bacterium | reverse complement strand
ATATTCATGTTTAATGTCATCCGTGTCGCCTGGCACCATGAAGAGTAGGAGTGTGTTTCGCTCAATGTGGCGAAGGAAGCGTGTACCTAAACCCTTGCCTTCGCTTGCTCCTTCAATGATTCCTGGAATGTCAGCAATGACAAACGACTTGTTATCGCGATAGGATACGATACCCAGAGATGGTTCAAGCGTGGTGAAAGGGTAATTTCCAATTTTCGGTTTTGCAGAAGAGAGCGACGACACAAGCGTTGACTTTCCAGCATTAGGAAAACCAACCAATCCCACATCGGCAAGCAGTTTCAGCTCAAGGATGACAGTCATTTCCTGCATCGGTTCTCCAGGCTGTGCATAACGAGGTGCCTGGTTCGTTGGTGTGCAGAAATTGATATTGCCCAAACCGCCTCTACCACCTTTCAACAAAACTACTTCCTGCTCATGCTCAGTCACATCGCAGAGGTACTCACCCGTTTCAGCATTGTAGGCAACGGTTCCAAGAGGTACTTCTATGTAGGCATCAGCTCCTTGCTTACCCGTAGATTTGTCCTTGGAACCATTCCCACCATGCTCGGCATGGATGTGTCGGTCATATCGAAGGTGTAGAAGCGTCCAGTAGTTGCGATTTCCACGTAGGATAACATGACCTCCACGCCCACCGTTACCTCCATCAGGACCTCCTTTAGGCATGTATTTCGCTCGGTGCATGTGGGCACTACCTCGACCTCCCTTACCAGAGCGACAATATATCTTTACGTAATCTATGAAATTCGATTCTTGCGCCATGAAGAGCTGTTTATTCAACTTTCGCAAGTATTTCTTTCACCACAGATTACGCAGATTTTACAGATTATTTTAATAAAACATCGCACTGGCGTGCTTGATTAAATGATTTTTCTGATTTTAATTATAATCGGATTAATCAGATTAATCATTGTTTTTTTTATGAAAAATCAGTGTTCATCTGATACATCTGTGGTTAAAAAAATCACTTGCGATACTATAGTTATTTATTTCAAAGTGTCGAGGAAGTCGAAGATTTCGCCAACCATGACATCCTTGGAACCCTTCCAAGTGAATGTGTGGCGAATGCCTTCATCTTCGAACCATTGAGAGAGTGGTGCTGTTTGTGAGTGATAAACAGCAAAACGCTTCTTAATGGTTTCCTCGTTATCGTCAGCACGACCTTGTTCAATGGCACGCTTGAGCAAACGAGCAAGAAGTGTTTCTTCATCTACAATCAGTTCAATCATCACACCCATTTCATGTCCACGCTTAGCAAGCATCTCTTTCAGTGCTTCAGCTTGAGCGATTGTGCGAGGAAAGCCGTCGAAAATCACACCTTTGCCTGGTTCCTGAGCATCGTAAGTCTTGGCAAGAATGTCAATCATGAGTTCATCAGGAATCAATTGTCCATTGTCGATGTAACCCTTTGCCAATTTGCCGAGTTCAGTACCATTTTTGATTTCACCACGGAGTACATCACCAGTAGAGATGTGTCCCATGTTGTAACGTTCTACGATTTCGTCGCTGTAGGTGCCTTTACCAGAACCTGGTGCACCAAAGATGATGATATTTTTCATTGTTATATTATATTGAGTTTTTAAGTTTTTGAGTTTTAATCAGGGATTTGAAGGATTTATAAGGATTCTTCATTCTACTCCCCTCGCCCTTTGGAGAGGGGTTGGGGGTGAGGCTCTTTATCAATCATCCACAACTTTATAGATGTCTCTATAGTTGCGACCCATACCATTATAGTCGAGGCCATAGCCCACGATGAAATCGTTTGGAATCTGGATGGCACAATAATCCACCTTGAGCGGCACTTTCAAACATTCAGGCTTCTGAAGTAAAGTGGCGATTTTCACCGTTTTCGCTCCTTTGTCATGAAACTTTGGCAGGATGCTATACATGGAAGTTCCCGTATCAACAATATCTTCCACGATAATCACATCTCGTGCTAAAAGATTGGCATTCACACCTAATAGTTCCTTTACTACACCAGTGGATACCATGCCATCGTAAGAGGAAAAACGAGCAAAAACGATTTCAGGTTGGAATGTGAGATGGCGGACAAGGTCGGCTGCAAAGACGAATGCGCCGTTGAGGATGCACACCATCACAGGATTTTTACCCTCATAATCTTTGTTGAGTTGTTGAGCCAACTCTTTCACTTTTTCCTGAATCGTCTCGTGAGGAATGGACAATTCAAAATTACGGTCTAAGATTCTTATCATAATTGAAGTGCATAGTTTTGCAAAAGTACAAAAAAATGCTGAATGACGATGAAGATTTTCCTCACTTTTCATTTTTTCGAATGGGGTGAAAGATTATTTTTAAGAAAAATATCGAAAATTAACGAGTAAATCACTATTTTTGCAAATGATTAATGAACCCTCAGCTCGGCGTAGCCTATCAGGGATTTAAAGGATTTAAATGGATTCTTGAACTTTATGCCTTTGAACCTTCAGCTCGGCGTAGCCAAACTTGAAATATGAAAATACTGTCCTCATTGCAATTGCGACAATTGGATGCCTATACCATAGAAAAGGCACCCATTTCTTCCATCGACCTGATGGAAAACGCTTCACGGGAATTCTGTCTTGCTTTCATGAGTAAGTGGAATTCAGATACACCTGTGCTGGTGTTTGCAGGGTATGGTAACAATGGAGGCGATGCATTAGCCGTTTCCCGTCTGTTGGCAGAACGAAATTATCAGGTGGAAACTTATCTTTTCAATACGGGGACCAAGGGACTCTCGAATGATTGCGAGATGAATCGCCAGCGTTTGGTGGAACAAGGAAAAGTGAAATTGATTGAGGTGACAGCTCAATTTGTTCCTCCAAAGATTTCCATGAATACGGTGGTGATTGATGGTCTTTTTGGCACTGGCCTCTCGCGTCCGCTTGCTGGTGGTTTTGCTGCTGTGGTGAAATACTTGAATGCTGCTTCGAAATGTATTGTTTCTATCGATGTGCCTTCGGGGTTGATGACGGAAGACAATGCGGAGAACAACAAGGATTGTATTATCCATGCTTCTTATACCTTCACCTTCCAATTCCAGAAGTTAGCGTTTCTTTACCCTGAGAATCAACAGTATGTAGGACAAGTGGAGGTGTTGGACATCGGTATCATCGACCCTCAGCAACCTTTCTCTGATACGCCTTATATGATTCTCGAGAAAGGCGATGTGGTATCCTTGTTGAAGACTCGTCCTCGTTTTGCTCATAAAGGTACATGCGGCCATGCTTTGTTGGTGTCAGGAAAGAAAGACATGGCGGGTTGCGCAGTGTTGTCTGCAAAAGCTTGCATGCGCACTGGAGTTGGAAAACTCACTGTACACACGCAAGAAGCAAACCGTAGCATTCTGCAAGTTGCTCTTCCTGAGGCTATTCTCGATGTGGAAGTGGAGTCGAGAGACAAGTGGAGTGGTGTTATTACCAAGAATCTCATGAATGTCAATTTCTACTCTGCTGTTGGAATGGGTCCTGGAGTGGGAACCGATGAAAATGCTTTCTCGATACTCAGTTATCTCTTAACGAATTCAGAAGTGCCTTTGGTGCTGGATGCTGATGCTCTGAATATCATTGCCGCTCATCCTGGCTTGATGGAGCAGGTTCCTCCAGGCAGTATTCTCACTCCTCATAAGGGGGAATTGTCGCGCCTTCTCGGTCCGACAGAGAATTCATACGAGCAGATGCAAATGGCTTTGCAAGTGGCTCAGCAACGAGGCATTTATATCATAGCAAAAGATGCTTACACTGAAATCATCACACCAGATGGCAGTGTGTTCTTCAATACCACGGGTAATGCAGGAATGGCTACGGCGGGTAGTGGGGATGTGCTCACAGGTATCATTCTTTCCCTCTTGGCTCAAGGTTATTCTTCTGCCGATGCATCTCTGTTAGGTGTTTATCTTCACGGTTTGGCAGGCGATTTTGCTGCGAAGAAACTCTGTGAAGAATCTATCATCGCTTCCGACATCATAGAAGCATTGCCTGAGGCATTCAAATTCCTTCGTAAGTAACTTGAACCTTCAGCTCGGCATAGCCAATCAGGGATTTAAGGGATTTAAAAGGATTTCTTGAAATCTTGAACTTTTAGCTCGGCGTAGCTAAACCTGATTTTTTATCAAGGATTTAAAGGATTAGAAGGATTTTTGAACCTTCTGCTCGGCGTAGTCAAACTTGAAACATGAAACGGCGCATTGCGCCCTGAAACTTGAAATATGAAACTGAAACTTGCAACATTTCTTTTTATATCATCCTTTGTGTCGCTCCAAGCACAAACCAAAGTGACGCCTTTCCATCCAGGACAGAGAGCAGATGGAGTGACTTATTGCTTACCTCGCACTCAAGTGAAAGCGGAACTGCAAGCGATAAAAACGGTTTACACGCCTGGTGAATTTGCTGCATACGCTGAGCGTTATATGCATGTGCAAAACGTGAATCCTTCTGCCACCACTCGGTTCGAAATCGTAAAGATTAAACTTTCGACAGTTGGTGTGCCTGATACTACCAAAGTGTTTACCGTGAAGTTGAAGGACAAATCGATTGCTCCGATGATGCAACTCACGGAATCGGGTATTGTGCAATCTATCAATAGAATATCAGGCTCTCCAGCGGAGAACCATCAAGAGGATGTTCTTCCTTCCACTCGCCATCAACTCAATTCCCGTCAGTATTTCACGGAGGAGATGTTGTCTGCCACTTCCAGTGCTCGTATGGCAGAACTTGTGGCTCAGGAAATCTATGATATTCGTGAGAGTAAAAACGAAATCATGCGTGGACAAGTGGATGCCATGCCAAAAGATGGTGCTTCGCTTAAGATTGTGTTGGACCGACTCAATCAGCAAGAGCAGGCACTCACTCAAACATTTGTGGGATATACCGACACCACTTATCTGTCTCAGTCCTACATTTTTGAACCTACCAAGGATACTGATAAGGAAATCCTTTTCCGCTTCAGCAAGAAGTTGGGATTCGTAGATGCCGACGATTTGGCAGGCACACCTTATTATATTAGTGTGAAGGACCAGCATACTGTGATTCTTCCTGATGAAAAGGAAAACGAAAAGCGTAAAATTGAAGGCATCGTTTACAATCTTCCTTCGATGGCGCTAATTTCAGTGTTCGATGGTACAAGAACCATGATTTCGCAAAAGCTCCCCATCGCACAATTCGGTATGATTGACCAACTTGCTCCTACGCTTTTCAACAAGAATACTACCACCAAAGTGTTGTTTGATATCTCTACTGGTGCATTGTTAGATTTGCAACAATAGTTTTTTTCCAAAGACTCATATCATAATTGAGAGCGACATTTCTTACATCATTACAGCAAGAAATATCGCTCTCTTTATTATCTATTTTTCGGTTAGTTCTTACTTTCCGAAGGTAGCATCGAGATACTCATAGAAAGCAGGGTCTTCGCCAACAATTACCTTTGCGATTTTGCCTTCTGGGTCGATAACAATCTTTGTTGGATAACCTTGAATGGCATAATCCTCGGTGAGCGTGCTTTCCTTTGGGTTATAGACATGCTTCCAAGGCAACTGATGCTCTGCCACTGCTGCTTTCCAAGCATCTTCTTCGTCGCCGCAGTCGATGCCGAGGATTTCGAATTGTCCCTTATATTTGTTGTAGTATTCTTTCATCTGAGGGAATCCCTTGATGCACCATCCGCACCATGAACCCCAGAAGTCGAGAATCACGTACTTGCCACGCAAACTCTTGAGAGTGAGTGTCTTGCCGTTCAAGTCCTTCAACTCAATGGCTGGAGCTTCATGACCTTCACTCACCTTTTCCATTTTCTCCATTTTCTCAATCAGTGGGCTGAGGATTGCCTTCATGCGCCCAGTCTTCACACTTTCGTCGAGGTAGCCGAGCACTTCCTTCAGTTCGTCCCCATCGAAATTGGAAATTAGCGTTGCACATGCCTCGCTCTTTGGATTCTGCTGGATGTAGTCCTTGATGAGTTTGTTCACACCCTCAAGGAGTGGCGTGCCTTCCTTTTCGTAGAATTCGGAGATGGCTTCCTGGCTCTCGTTCTTCTCCATCATGTCTTCAATTTTCTTCTGGAAGTCCATCACCTTCTTCATGGTAGGTTCGAAAGCATCGTTCATTTTCTTGAAGTCGGCATAGAACTGCGAGCCATCCACTTTGGTATCTTCCCATGTACCGCTCAACTGACAAGTTTCGCCTGGCACACCATAAATCATGGAGATATATTCATTCGATGCAGATGGTTTCGACAAATAGATTTGTGCCACCTTGTCCAAGGCAATTTGGGCATCGATTTGTCCGTTCTTCACAAGAATCGTATCTGTGCTAATGGTTTTACCTTCGTTGGACATCACTTGTGCAATCAGCGTGTCGCCCATATTTTCCAATGAACCTGTCAGATGAAGTTTATTTGGGTCAGGCTGTTCTGTGCAACTTGCCAATCCCATTGCGCCAACTATAAGCGCCAAATACATTTTTTTCATGAGAGCTCTATTATAAATTAAAAAGTAAAAATTGTAAATTAAAAAGCCAATGCCATTTAGCTTTAACTGCCATCCGGATGGCATTCCTCCCCCTTGGGGGAGCTGGAGGGGGCTGCTATATTATTCATAACGTTTTCATTTTCATTTTATTGCATCTGCATCATGGATTTTATGATTTGAGTTTTTCGAGTTTTCAGAGTTCTCATCTTCTCAACATCTCATATATTTTATCCATATCCACATGCTTGCGCACTTCTGCTGCCAGCTTATCGTATTGTTCCTCCTTATAGCTTTGGTAGTCGAAGGATGCTGATGAGGATGATTGAGAGGTATTGATTTGTGGAGCCAACAAATGGTCGATGATGACAGCATTGTCTAAGATGCCATGAATGTAGGTTCCCCAGCATTTCTCGGAACGGCAATAACTTCGATATGTTTTTCCGTCCTCACGTCCCATGCTGGTACCCATGTGGATTTCGTACCCTCGGCAGGTATTTCCTTGAAAATCGAATTCCACTTGCACGGTCTGTTTCTCACCGCTCATCTGGGTTGAAAGAGGCAGAAGTCCCAAGCCTGGCATACGTTCTACATTGCTTTCCACATGATGGACATCTATCACTTCTTCACCCATCATCTGATAACCGCCACAAATGCCTACCACCGTTTTTCCGTCGTGATGCGCTTGCAGAATCGCCTGAGCACAACCGTTTTTGCGCAGTTCTATCAAATCGGCAATCGTACTTTTTGAACCAGGAATAATCACGATGTCTGCCTTACGAATCTCCTCTGTATTGTTGGAATAATAAAGATGAATGCGTGGGTCGCGTTCGAGGGCATCAAAATCGGTGAAATTTGAAATATGCCGCAAAAGTACAACCACGATTTCCACTTTCCCTTCTTCTTGAGAGGCTTCGTTCTGCTTCTTTTTGAGGGAGACGGAATCCTCCTCCTCGATGTGTATGTCGGTGAAGTAGGAGAGTACACCGAGCACGGGGATGCCACAGATTTTCTCCATGATTTTTCGTCCTTCATCGAAAAGGCTCATGTCGCCACGAAACTTATTGATGATGATACCCTTCACGAGTTTTCGTTCTTCTTCTGTGAGCAGCATGAGTGTGCCATAAACGGATGCGAAAACACCGCCTCTTTCAATATCTGTAACCAGTATGACAGATGCCTGAGCATACTTTGCCATCGACATGTTCACAATATCCACATCTCGCAAGTTGATTTCGGCAATGCTGCCAGCACCCTCCATCACGATGGGGTTGTAACGCTGTGAAAGTCGGTCGAATGCTTCATGCACAGCTTGACGCAGCACCTCTCTGCCTTCCTTTCGGAAATATTCCCTCGCATGTTGGTTGCCAATCGGTTTCCCATTCAGCACAACCTGCGAACTATGGTCGGAATTGGGCTTGAGCAAAAGAGGATTCATGTCTGTCTCACAAGCCACTCCCGCTGCTTCCGCCTGAACGGCTTGTGCCCTACCTATTTCCAAACCATCAGCCGTGGCATAGCTATTCATAGC
>OMTC01000030.1 GCA_900313845.1 uncultured Prevotellaceae bacterium | reverse complement strand
GGATACCAGCGTGGGTGTGGCAGCGAAACTGAAGGACTGGATTGCTGAAGCGCGAGAAATGCTCGATGGATTCGGTGGTTCGACAGAGACTTTCGGACAATTGAAAGACATTGCTGAGAAGAAAAACGAGGTGGATGCAGCGGCAGCCGTTATCAAGAAAGACTATGACGAAGGTGTGCTGGCACTGAATCCGAAATCGCTGCAAGACGAATGGAACGAAGTGGAGCACAAGAACTTCCTCTCGAAGATGTTTGCCAAGAAGGGAGTACTCAATCAGGTGAAAACATTCAAGGGCAATGTGGCATGGGAGGACATTCCAAAGCTCACGCAGGCTCTTACCTCCTACAAGGAAGCGAAGGAGGCACTCAGCAGTGTGACCAACCTGTCGGAAAAGGACCTTCAGCAAACGATGAAAGTAGTGGAAGTACTGAAAACCTTGGGTGTGTCGAAGGAGTCGCTAAGTGTGAGCGAGATTCGTTCACTCTTCGACACATGGAGTGCCAACACACAAAAAGCACACGACTGGAGCCTTTGGACCATGAAGAAGAGGGAACTGCAGGACGAAGGACTCGATTGTGCCATTCAGCACATCATGTCGCACACCTGCAACGGCACTCAGGCGGCAAAGGCTTTGCTCAAGGCTGTGTTTGAGCGTCAAGCCATCGAGATGATTGACAAGGAACCACAGTTGCAGACCTTCAACGGTTTGCTTTTCGAGCAGATGATTGAGAAGTATCGCAGCATGGCGAAAGAATTCCAGGAACTCACCAAGAAGGAACTCTATGCCAAGTTGGCTTCGAAGATTCCAAACATCACACTCGCAGCGGCTTCCACCTCCGAAGTGGGTATTCTGAAGAAGAATATCGGCTCGAAGGGACGTGGCATGACCATTCGTCAGATTATCGACCAGATTCCTACGCTCCTACCACGGCTCTGCCCATGCATGCTGATGAGTCCTATCAGCGTGGCGCAGTATTTGGACCTGACCAACGATAAGTTTGACATTGTCATGTTCGACGAGGCGTCGCAGATGCCAACGAGCGAGGCTGTGGGTGCCATTGCCCGTGGTAAGGCACTCGTCTGTGTGGGCGACCCTAAACAGATGCCACCAACGAGTTTCTTCCAAACCAGCACCTTCGACGAGGAAAATGCAGCGCTCGACGACATGGAAAGTATTCTCGACGACTGCATCGCCATGTCCATGCCATCCCGCTACCTCACTTGGCACTATCGTTCGAAGCATGAAAGCCTCATAGCCTTCAGCAATTCGCAATACTACGACGGAAAACTCTACACCTTCCCTTCCGTCGATGACCGCCAGTCGAAGGTGACTTATGTGCCTGTGGATGGTGTTTATGACATGGGTAAGACACGTTGCAACAAGGCGGAGGCTGAGGCAATTGTGAAGGAGGTCATTCGTCGTTTGAGCGACCCAGAGTTGTCGAAGCGCTCCATTGGTATTGTGTCGTTCAGCAAGGTGCAGCAAGACCTCATTGAGGATACCCTGGAGAAGGAACTTGCCAAGCATCACGACCTGGAAGCAAAGGCTTACGAGGCAGAAGAACCTATCTTTATCAAGAACTTGGAGAATGTGCAGGGTGATGAGCGCGATGTGATTCTCTTCTCTGTGGGCTATGGACCAGACGAAAATGGAAAGGTTTCGATGAACTTCGGACCATTGAACAATGTGGGTGGAGAACGACGACTGAACGTGGCTGTGTCGCGTGCAAGGTATGAGATGATGATTTTCTCTACGCTGCGTCCTGAACAAATCGACTTGAATCGTTCGGGTGCCAAAGGAGTGGAAGGCTTGAAGCGCTTCCTCGAATTTGCGCAGACGGGACGCGTGGCAGTGTCGAGCACGAATAGCAAGGTGGGACTTGAGGACATGAGTTCGGCGCTCGTGGATGCTATCGCCAATCAGATTGAGGCGATGGGTTACAGGGTAGATAAGCAAGTGGGACGTTCGAATTTCAAGGTGGACATCGCCGTGGTGAATCCAAAGGACGAAGGCACTTATCTGCTCGGTATTTTGTGCGACGGCAAGACCTATTACGAAACCAAGACGGAGCGCGACCGCGAGATTTGTCAACCAAATGTGCTGAATATGCTCAATTGGAATGTGATGAAGGTGTGGTCTGTGGATTGGTTCTTGAATCGTGAAGTGGTGGTGAAGCGCATCAAGGCGAAGATTGAGGAACTTCTTAATCCTACGCCTCCTGCTGAGAAGAAAACGGAAGAAGCGAAAGTCTCACAGAGCATCAAAGCCAGCAGCAACACGGCAGAAGTGAAGAAGAACTCCGAGGTTTCTGATAACTCTCAGTCCTCCCAACCTTCCCAGCCTTCTGCAAAGCCTTCCGAAACGTCCAGTAAACCTGCTCCTTCCGCTCCTATCGACCATAATCTTCCCTACAAGCTTGCCAAGCTCGCCAAAGTGAAGGGTGGCATCCCAGTGAACGAAGTCATTGCCAAGCACGAAGCCACTGTTCGCAAGGAACTTGCTGAAATTCTTTCTGTGGAGCAGCCAGTCACGCTAAACTGGCTCAGCAAGCGCATTGCCGAACATTGGGAAGTGAGCAATACCGCTGCCTTGAGAACATGGATTAGTCGTTTGGTGACAACGATTCCAAATGCCTACACCGATGCTATCAACAAGAACGAGAATCCTATCTATTGGAACGACTTTGAAGAGTCTATCGGTTATGACAAATACCGCAAGGAATCGGAGCGTGCCATCGACGAAATCCCACTGGTGGAGGTCATGAATGCCATGAAGGAATCCGTAGAACAGCAAGTGGCTGTGCCTGTCGATGACCTCGTGAAGCATGCCACCAAGATTTTCGGTTTCATACGCACCACGCCGAAGATTCTTGCTTCTGCCAATAAGGCGGTGGAGATGATGAAAAAACTCAGTTGGATTACCGTTGATGAAAACGGAATAGCGAAGATGGAATGACAACCCTATATCTTTTGAGGCACGGCGAAACGGAAGAAAATGTGAAGCATATTCTTCAGGGCTGTATGCCAGGAACACTCACAGAAAAAGGGAGGGAGCAGGCGAAAGAAGCTGCTCTCTCCCTAAAAGACCTGAACTTCGACGTGGTACTTTCGAGCGACTTGAAGCGCGCCGTAGATACGATGGAGATTGTTCTCGAAGAATTGAAAGCGCATGGGAACATTCCAAGCATTCTACAAACCAAATTGCTACGGGAAAGAGATTGGGGTTCAGTCACGGGTATGGTGGTGGATGGTGTTCACAAAATTGTGATTCCCAATGATGCGGAATCCGTGAAAACCATGAAGCATCGTTCCCGTATCTTTCTCGATTTTGTGAGAAAGACCTATCCCAACAAGACCGTTCTTGCTGTCAGTCACGGATTGATGTGCCGTTGCATCCAAGCAGTGTATCGGAACGTGGAAATTCAGGATGTGGAGAAAATGGTGAATGCTGAAATACGAATCCTTCAGCTGGATTAGTGGGCTAAAGAAAAAACCATATAAGCCAAGATGGCATAGCGCAGGAATTTTCCTATAGTGGAGGTAATCAGAACGACAAATGGATTGGCTCTCATCACTCCGAGTACCAAGCAAATCACTGTGCCGATGGCAGGGAGGAAGGTGAAAAAGCCCATGAGTCCGCCAAATTTTCGTACTAAGTGATTGACTCGTTCCACGCCGCTTTTCTTGAGATGGATTCGTTTGGCAATACTGTCGGGGTCGCCCAAACGACCAATATAATAGTTGAACATAGCCCCAGCCACATTTCCCACCGTGCCCCAAATGACAGTTAACCAGGGATTCATGTCGGAAGCAGCAAGGAGTGCTGCCATCACCACTTCGGAGTTGAAGGGGACGAAAGAACCCGCTAAGAATGCGGCAATGCACATGCCTGCGTATCCATATTGAATGAGAAATTCGTTGAGGAGCTCCATTGAGAAAGGTTTAGGCGTGGGTAAAATATTAATGAATGAAGCAAATCACCACCGCACACAAGCTAAGGATGATGGTGATGATGTTCTGCACTTTTCCGTATGAAATTCCAACGAAATGTCCACCAATCATGGCGGCATGGACGAGGCAGAATGGGATAATCAAATTGAAATACAGGGGTTGGAGGAACAACCAAACGAAACTCGATGCGCCCAAGAGCAAAACGGCGTAGTAATAGCTTCGAACACGGGTTTTGTCAAGGTGGTTCTTACGGGAGAAATCAATGCCACCCAAGATGAAAAGGACAAGACTCAACGCCCCCACCATGATTTGTTTGTGAGACAGTAGGGTGTAGTCGGGCAAACCGATACTCATGATTTCACCGAAATGCTTCGTAAACAAGTGTAGCTTGTCTGTGATGTAAGCGTAGGAAACAAGAAACCAATAGGGGGTGATGATTCCTAACAACGATGCTACCCAACTGCGGAAAGTCAGTGCACGGAGCATGCCTTGCACAACCCAATAAACAGGGACGAGATAGAGCACTTGTGGGAAAAGGTAGGACGCCAATCCAATGAACAAGTATTCAAGGAAAATGCGGGTTGTGGAGTAGGGACGCTGGTAGGTGGCAAACATTGGGAAGTAGGAAGCCACCGCACAGACAAGCATCAGATGGGCAGGACTCAGATGATGAAGCATGGAAGCTGCAGCACAAAGCATGACCAAGCAAGTGCTGAGCATTCGGCTACTGATGCGCAACAAGACATAGCGGGTATTGAGTTCTGCCATTAAATACACTGCCAAAGCGCACAGGGCAAAACCCAAAACGAACGAAAGGGAGAAGACGCCTTCTTCGCTTTCTCCCGCCTGATGAGGGGTCATATCGTAAACCACCCAAACGATTGCTGCAAAAATGGAGACAACGACAAGGGTGAAACGATTGGATGCTATATTTTTTTGAAACAAGATTTTTTCGTTTTCGTTACTTCAGTCGATTACAAGTCTGAGCCGATGTCGCTACGGAAATATTTCTTGGTGAATAGAATCTTTTGTGCTTCTTGGAAGGACTTCTGAAGAGCTTCTGCCTTGTTGGCACCGTAAGAGCTGACAGCGATAACGCGTCCGCCATTGGTGACAACGCTTCCATCCTTCAATGCTGTGCCAGCATGGAACACGATGGAGCCATCCACGTCTTTGATTCCCGTGATAGGATAGCCTTTGTCGTAATGCTCTGGATAGCCACCCGAAACGAGCATGACACACACAGCCGAGCGTGGGTCGAACTCAATGGTCTTCTCTGCGAGATTTCCTTCAGCCACGCCTTCGAGCAAATCTACCAAGTCGCTCTTGATGCGGAGCATGACGGTTTCCGTTTCTGGGTCGCCCATGCGCACATTGTACTCAATCACCATTGGGTCGCCTGCCTTTGCGCACGAATAGTCACGATCCACTCGGATGAGTCCGAAGAAGATGAAACCTTTGTAGTCGATGCCTTCCTCAGCCAAACCTTCCACGGTTGGACGGATGATGCGGTCTTCCACCTTTTGCATAAATTCCTTGTCAGCAAAAGGAACGGGCGACACACTGCCCATACCGCCTGTGTTGAGGCCCGTGTCGTGCTCACCGATGCGCTTGTAGTCCTTTGCCTCAGGCAGAATCTTGTAGTTCTTACCATCGGTCAGAACGAAAACAGAACACTCGATACCGCTCAGGAATTCCTCGATGACAACGGTGGCACTGGCATTGCCAAACATACCGCCAAGCATTTCCTTCAACTCCTTCTTTGCCTCGTCGAGCGTAGGGAGGATGAGCACACCCTTACCAGCGCACAAGCCGTCTGCCTTCAGCACGTAAGGTGGCTGCAGGGTTTCGAGGAAGCGAAGTCCTTCTTCGAGCGTTTCGCCCGTGAACGACTGATAAGCCGCTGTAGGTACGTTGTGGCGCTGCATGAATCCTTTGGCAAATTCCTTGGAGCCCTCGAGTACGGCACCCTGCTTGGAAGGACCGATGACAGGGATGGATTTCAACTGCTCGTCCTGCTTGAACACATCGTAAATACCTTTCACAAGCGGGTCTTCAGGGCCTACAACAACCATGTCGATGCCTTTTTCCAGCACAAACTGTTTGATGCCTTCGAAATCATCAGCCTTGAGGTTCACGTTTTCGCCCTCATTGGCTGTTCCAGCATTTCCTGGTGCGATATAGAGTTTGTCAATTTTAGGACTTTGAGCGATTTTCCAAGCCAGTGCGTGCTCTCTGCCACCACTGCCCAAAAGAAGAAGTTTCATATTTGAGTTATTAAGTTTTTGAGTTTCTAAGTTTCTTAGTTTTCGCGATAGAACTTGAGTATGCCTCTTTTTCAGCGTGCAAAGTTAGCAATAAAAAATGAAGAATGTAGAATGAAGAATGAAAAATGAAAATGACTTCAACTAAAATACATTCTTCATTCTTCATTCTACATTCTTCATTTAAATACTTCATTTAAAATGTGACAGCCGTTCCGAGGAGGAAGTTGGCACCTAACGCACGGTAGCCGTAGTAAGCGTCGTATTTCTTGTTGAGGAGATTGTCGCCACGCAGATAGAAGGAAAGTCGGCTATTGCTCTTCGAACTGCTAAGCGGCATGCTGTAGGTGAGCGATGAACCCAAGTTGAAGGAATGAGGACGCTTGTATTTGATGTCATCGTCGTGGCTGTAGGTTTGCGAAGCGATGTCCACACCGAAGCGCAAACCCTTCACGAGGCGATAGATGGCAGCAGCCTGGAATTCGAGCGTAGGTCGCCAAGGCATCACATCCTTGTAGGCAGGGTTGTCGTCATCGATGCTCCATCCGTTGAAGGCACCTTTTGCCTCCACATTGAGGATGTCCTTGTAGTCGTAGCGGAGTTCGGCATTGAAATGAATCAAACTACCTTTGGCTGTGAAGATAGGCGCAATGACATTGTTGCTGTATTTGCCGTTATTGAACGAAATGGACATGGGAACCAGATAAGCTAATTCGGCACGGTTCTTCGACGCATCATAGCCGCCATAGAGTTTCGCGGTGAGTCCGTCGAGCGGTTTCAGGATGATTCCGAGTGTTCCGCGGAAGGTGTCGAACTGGTTGGCTAATTGAGTTCCCTTCATGTAACCGTTCTGGAGGTAGTAACCCGACAGCGCCCAGTAGGGTGACATCTGTGTGAAGTGGCGGAAGTCGTTCACCACTTCTCCGCCCGAAATGCTGGCAAACACGTCAGCATTCTCGCCTAAGTGGTAGGTGGCATGAATGTCGGGAGCAAAACGAGTCTTGTTCTGAAAGCCAAAGCTGCGGTAAATAATAGCACCTAAGTGCAGGTTGATTTTGTCGTTGGAGAAATCGAAATGCGGTACAGCGGTGAAGGAGTTATTGGTGTCGAACTCGTCTATTGGATAGCTCATGCAACGAGCGGAGAGGTCGAGACCGAAGGCATTTTGTTCGTCGATTTTGTAGCCCAAACCGATGTTTCCGAAGAACTGTACCTCCTGATTTTTATCGTTGGAATCGTACTTATTTGAAAAATAAGCCTGTTTGAAAAAGCTGTAGCCCAGTTTTCCACCCACACTGAAATTGCCAAAGTGATAAGGAGTAACGGCTGCGCTCATGTCGAAGAGCCAGTTGTGCTGCTTGTCGGTTTGGATAGCTTCAGGCTTCACCCCAACCATATAATAATCATTGGGTGAATAATATGGTTGATAGTTGAACACCTGACTTTCGAAGTTTCCATCAACCAAGAGAGAGGAAAGGTGGTTGATTTTGTGCTCAAATCCCACCGATGCACGAGTGGTGTAGAAACGCTGTTTCCAGTCGAAATCGTCGTGCTTGTAGTGTTCCACCTTGCCGTTGTGTCCTCGGAGGGAAACATCCACATCGAGCAGGTTGTCGGGATTGAATCGAAAACCATAAGCAGCACGAGCATTGAGGATTCCCATGTTGCCTCCACCGATGGTGGCGAATCCGCGTGGTGCACCTTCTATCTGTGCATCGCTCGGTGCCGCCCAAGCAGGTTGGAACACGAAGTAGCGAGAAGGAATCGCCGTGTTGGCATAGTCCACGTTGTAGTGCTTCGTGGTGGTTTCTTCTATGTCGGGCAGCACATTGATTTTGTTGGCATCCTTCACTACAGGCTTGTAGGAGTTCTCCACTTCCACCACATTGTCGAGCTGTGCATGGCTCGCCGTGAAGTGGAAAGCGAAAAGGATAAAGATGAGGGATGGATATTTCATGATTTTATGGGGTGATGGGGTTAATGGGGATTATGGGATTAATGGGTTTAATGGGAGAAATGAGAATGTCCCCTTTCTAACTACTCCCCTCTCCCCTCGGAGAGGGGCTGGGGGTGAGGCTTTTTGGGGGTGAGGCTTTCTTCATTTTTCATTCTTCATTCTTCATTTTACTTAGTCTTTCCTCAATCATTCGGTTGATTTCTTCGCTTTCCGTGTAGTTGCTCTTGAGCGACAGCAAGTATTCGTTGGCTTCGATGCTGCGGTCGGTTGCCACATACACGTCGGAGAGGAGGATGAAAGCGCGGGCAAGCCAATAGCTGTGCGTGGTGCCCGAGTCGATGAATTGGCTCAGGATGGTTTCTGCACCTTCGTATTGTTGGGTGTCGTAAGCGTATTGTGCCAATTCCACGGTACCCTGTGCACCATAAACCGTCTTTTTGTCTTGGGCAAGCACTTGATAATCCGCTACTGCGGCATCCGAATTACCTTGACCCATGTAAGTCTGTGCACGAAGCAGGCGTGCTTCGGATTGCACGTCAGGCGATACTTTCGAACCCTCCTGCAACATCTTGTTGGCTACGTCCATCACCGCCTCCTTGTTCTTGGCATTTGCTGCACTGTGGAGTTCGCCTGTCAATGCTCTCAAGCGCACCTCTGCCGACTGTGTCTGTGCTTCGAGTTGCTGGTAATAAGTGAGTGCTTGAGCATGGTTGCCGTTGGCAATAGCCTTCAGTGCTGCTTCTTCCGTCATTTGGTCGAGTTCGTCAGCATTGAGCGCCTTACCTGCTTTCTCAGCCAAGGCAGCATATTCGTTCACGCGTCCCTGGTCGGTGTAGATGTCCTTCAGGTTCGAAAGTGCTGTCTGTGCTTCTTCCGTGTTCGGATGTTCCTGAATCACGCGCTGGTAGGCAGCGATGGCAGCATCGGCTTGCTGGTTCTCGTAGTAAATCATACCGATTTCGTTGCCAGCCTTTCGTGCGTTGGTGCTTTGTGGATATTTCTGAATGAGCGAAGTGAAACAATCCATTGCCTTCTGTTTCTCACCCACTTGCACGTAGGCACGTCCTTGTTCGAAGAGTGCGTCGGAGCCGTATTCTGAGTTGCCATATTGGTTGCTTAATTGTCCGAGGAGTTCCACCTTCTTGTCGTAGTTGCCACGGAGTCCACTGATGAGTGCTTGCTGCAGCAGGCTGTAGTCGCCGTTGGTGCGGTCTGTTTCGAGCGCCTGTTGATAGGACTTATAAGCGGCATCGTAGTTGCGCTGCGAGAATTGGCAGTCGCCGAGGCGGTTGTAGGCATCTGCGCGAAGCGATTTCTCGTTGCTGAGACTTGCCAAAGCCGATGGACTGCTACTGATGAATTGCTCGAAGTAAGGCTGTGCTTGGGTGTATTTCTGCTGCTTAAACTGAGAGTATCCCAGTGTGTATTTGGCAAGTGCTTTGTTCTTGGCGTTGCCCGACGACATGGAGAGGTAGTGCTTCAAGTCGGTGTCTGTCAACGAATAGTCTGCCAGTCGGTATTCCGATTCACCTTTCCAGTAGTAAGCCTCTGCATTGTCCTTCGTGCGGATGCTTTGCTGCATGAAGTCCTGTGCACTTTGGAAATCGCCGTCGGTGAATCTCATCACGCCCAGGTTGTAGAGCACTTTCTGCTTTGCCTGAATGATTTCAGCACTTGGATTCTTGATTTTGTTGATGGAGGCAAGGGCGGCAGGGTAGTTCTTCGAAGTGAAATACACTTCCGTGAGGTGCTTGCTCACTTGGTTCTTGTATTGCGAGTTCGGGAATTTGTTGAGGAAATTCTCGAA
>OMTC01000238.1 GCA_900313845.1 uncultured Prevotellaceae bacterium | reverse complement strand
AAGCGTGAACACAGGTCGGCGGCACGCTCAGCAGAAGAGAGGGAAGCATCCTTGTAGGGCTGCGCATTTATAATGAAGAATGAAGAATGAAGAATAAAGAATAAGGAACAAAGGATGAATTTTAGTTTCATAGGATTTGTAAACTGATAAAATGATTATTGGGTAACGATGTATTTCTTGCCACCACGAATATAAATGCCACGAGAAGGAATGGTGACTACTTGCCCCGCAAGGTTGTAGATGCGATGGTCGGACTGAAAGTCGGAATGGAGCGAAGAAATACCCGTATCGATAGAACCACCTACAAGGGTGATGGCATAGCAAGCCTGATTGTCGCCCGAAGGAGTGAAGGTGAGAGAACCCCGAACAGGAACGGAAAATTCAATCGTATGCGATGCGGAATTGACGGAGGCATCACGAGCAGATAAGGATAGACATCGGCTTCGTAAGTCATTCCGTTGAGTTCCTTCAAATAACCCGTCTGACCATCGCCATTGCAATAGCCAGTGAAGGTTGCCTTGGTGATGGCAATGCCTTCTGGAATCTGAATGGTGAACTGCATGTTGCGCGTGAACTTCATTGTTCCGTTTGTACCAGCGGCGTATGCCTTGTCCTTTTCGTTCGTAATGCTGAAACCATTGTCGAACTTCCATGTGCTCGCAGGATTGGATTCCATATATGTAGAAGAAGAAAGCGTGTATTCCTTCACTTCTGAAGGTTCTTCGTCACTGGGGCCGATAGGCTCGCCTCCACCGTCCATCGTCTGCGTGCCGCTCATTTCTGTTCCACCTTCGTTCTGCGCTGCAGTGATGTCGGCAACGATGCTGTTCATGTAGAGTTCGAGATTCGTGTATCCGCTTTCCGAAACCGTGTTACCATCAGCAGCATTGTTCGGATTGAGTCCATGACTGTTTTCCCATGCGTCGGGCATACCATCGCCATCGGTATCGGTCTGCACATCATAGGTCTTGAGTTCAGGCCAAGCCGACCAATCTGCAGCAGCGTTGGCAGGTTTGTTGTCGTCCTGCGAGTTCACAATGCCCGGATAGTTTCCAGAACCAGTGCTGGTGGCAACGCCTTTGCGAGTGTCGCTGACCATCTGTTCATCAACCCAGTCACGATGGAGAGAAGCACCTACATAACTCAGCACGCGCTCATAGGCTTGTTCGGCAGTGTGGGTGGTGACAACCTCGTATTTGATAGGCACAGTCACCTTCATGGTGTCCTTGGTAGCTTGCGTGTAGGTGTTGTCAACCGAACTGTTGTCGATTTGGTTATACATGCCGTAGGTCCAGTTGTCCTTCGTCACATCGCTGTACTTACTGTTGACATTGCCATTCACATAATACTTTCCCCACACGTGCCACATCTTGTCCCACTCATTCGGTTTGTCGGTGTTGTGATGCGTGTAGTCGGAAGTGCGGATGCCCACGGATGCAATACGACGCTGGATGGTAGTATTACGCTTTTCAGTGGCAGGTCCCACTTTATAATAGTTGTTCACCATGTTCACGTTCATGCCTTCTCCTCCATAGCAACCATTGCCTGCCCAGTTGTAGATGACATTGTTGCGGAAGTCCATGCGCTCATCAGTCTGTGTACTTGGACGAGGACCGAGGCGTGGAGTGCGGGACTCGTTGTGAGCAATGAGGTTGTGGTGATAGGAAGCGCCTGAGCCTCCCCAGTTGCCACCATAGCCGTGAGCTCCCTTGGAGTGTCCTGCATTCTTAAGACTTTGCGAAGCGATACACCACTGCACAGTGAGGTTCTTGGAACCATAGACCGACAAGCACTCATCAATACTCCAACTCACGGAACAGTGGTCGATGATGATGTTCTCGGAATCCATACCACCGAGTCCGTCTCCTTCGTGATTTGCCACATACTTGTTGCCCAATCGGAAACGAACATAACGGATAATGACATTCTTGCACGAAATGGTGAAAGGATAGTCGGCAATGCAAATGCCATCGCCAGGAGCCGTCTGTCCTGCAATGGTGACATTTGGTCTGCTGAGTTTCAACTCACTGGTAAGGTGGATAGTTCCCGACACATCGAACACAATGGTACGTGCACCACTCTGATTGCAAGCATAGCGGAAAGAGCCTTTCGTGTTGGTGTCCTCCAAGGTGGTTACATGATAGACCGCACCACCACGTCCACCCGTGGTATAGCGTCCGAAGCCTTCTGCACCAGGGAAAGCCAACTGTTGGGCATGGAGTGCGGAAAAAGAAAAGAGGGAAAGGACGAATGTGAGATAAAAAAGAATCTTCCTTTTCATAAATATAGGATAAGTTTATGAAAAAACAAAAAATCTGTGGAACCCAACAGACGGAGTTCCACAGATTTCAATGTTTATGCGAATTTACTTAAGCCAACGTGGGTCACCAGCCTTCACCTTGTTTGCCTCATCACTGATGAGTGTGTAGTCGCCTGGATCGAGTGTTGGATTGCCTTCAGCATCAACGCCTGGCTGAGGATTCTTGAAGGTACCAGTAACATCTGTGCTGAGAACAGTACCTTCGATGTAGTTGTCAACATCAGTACCTTCAGCGTTCATACGCTTCACAAAGTCGCTTGTGTAGTAGATGTCGGAAGCCGTAGGAGCCACAGCACCTGTCCAGCCCTTGATACCCGTTGCACCTTCACCTACATCACCCTTGTTGTAGAGTTCACCTGCAGGACCGAAGAGACAGTTCTTCATGGTGATGCCACCAGGAATGTCGTCATCCTGCAATTCGGTGATACCACGGCTTGGTTGTGAGAAGTAAACGAAAGTACAGTTCTTAATATCTACACTCTGAGTGCAACCACCCGACTTGTTCTTCGTGTTGACGAACATACGTACGCAGTTAGCAAAGGTAGAGTTCGAAACCTTGATGTTGTGGATTGCAGCATCACCATTATCTACGTTTGTGATACCATAACCGCCGATATATTCAAAGATACAGTCGTCGATGACAACATTATCAACTACGTTAGTAGAACGGATGCGAAGCACACCACGCTTGTAACGAACTACGCAGCTCTGGATAGTGAGTGTACCCAAATGAGCATTCGACTGAGGGTTGAAGAGGTAAGTACCACCAAAGTTTCCACTTGAACGAGGTTTTGATTCATCGTCAGTGAATTCAATCTTCTCGAATGTCACACCTGCAATGTCAACATCTGCAGGAAGGTCGAAATTACCTGTCACATTCCAAATGGCATTACCCTGCAGTGAAAGACCTGTGACGAACTTGATTGTACCCTTAGTGGAAGGTAACTTCACAGTTTCGAGACGGTAGTTCATACCACCCTGAAGCACGATGTTGATGTTCTGGTCTGGATTTTCACGTACCAAAGAATCGATATTGTCGGAGTTGATCCACTTTAAGCTTTCTTTAGCATCCATATCGCGGAGGTCGAATACCACACCATCATAACTTTCAGCTGCGGTAGTCGTGAAGCGCTTCTTACCTTGATAATAGTTTCCAACGTATGCAAGTACACGATATGAAGTCTTAGGGTCCAATCCTGTCACAATCTTGGAGTTTGCAGCATTGTCTTCCTCTGTGACAGCAACACCTTTCACGAAGGAGCCATCACTATCCTTCACAATAGCAAGTGAGTCATAAACCACACCTGGCATCCACTTCACGCGTACCTGAGTGTCGATGACGTCGGAAGTAGAGATATTAGTAAGATTGGTTGGGAAGTCAGCTGTTGTAACTGTGAAAGTGTACTCTTTCGACTGCAAACCAGTCACGGTATTCATCGACTTCACACCAATGTTGTAGTCTGTGTCGTACTGCAAGTTATCGAAGCGAACAAAGTTAGTGTCAACAGCAACAACACGAACGTCCTGACCATCGGTTGACTTGAGAGACACTTCATACTTGTTAGCATCCTTGAACTTATCCCACGCCACTGTTACGTAAGGAACATTATCCGGTGTCAATCCCAAAACGACATCGTCATCGGTATTGATGATTGGGCGGAACAATGCATCGGCCTTTGTCAAGTCCTCATCATCTTTACATGCAGAGAATACAGCTCCAACAAGCACCGAAGCAATGAAAAGCCACAAATATTTATTTATCTTTTTCATTTTTTCTTATGGATTTAATAGTTTTCAGTTTTTACAGTACCAACCACAACGTTGACACCCTCACCAGCATCGTTTGCAAGGATTCCATA
>OMTC01000343.1 GCA_900313845.1 uncultured Prevotellaceae bacterium | reverse complement strand
TCATAGAGCGAAAGCCCTGTGTCCTGCTGCTTCTGATGGAGTGCATCCATATAGCCGATGAGTTGCTGGCGCTGCGCGAAGAGTTTCTTCGATGTCGCCTCGTATTCCTCTGGTGTTGCCTGACGAGCAATGTCCATCGTGCGCTCCATCTGACTGAGGAAATGGGTCTTGGTGGCTTTGTTCGAATGCATTTCAAGGCAGAACGGACCTGCGCCCACCTTGGTCAGACGTTTCTGCACCACCTCGAGAGCTGCCATTTTCTCTGCCACGAAAAGCACACGCTTGCCGTTGTAGAGCGCATTGGCAATCATATTTGTGATGGTCTGACTCTTTCCCGAACCTGGAGGTCCATAGAGAAGGAAACTCTTGCCCTCGCCCGACTCAATCACCGCCTCCAACTGGCTGCTATCCACATCGAGCGGCACGGCAAATGATTTTGGTTCCTTCGTCTTGTCGATTTCGCGTGCATCCACGCCTTTCATCTCTTCCTCCGTGAGCGAGAGCTTGCCCGTCACGAGCGTCTGGATGATGCCATTCTCCAGCATCTTTTCAGCGTTGTTGTGGATGTCGTTCCACATCACAAACTTGCTGAACGAGAACAACCCGAGCACACATTCCTCAATCACGTCCCAGCGCGATTTCTCCTTGATATAGTTTCGCACAGCGGCAAACACCTGTTTCACATCGATGCCACTATCGTCCGTAGGCAATGGATTCAGTCCCGAAATCGTGATGCTGAACTGCTGGCGCAGGTATTCCACCAAGGTGGTGTTGAGAATCATGTCCTCGTCGCGCATTCGAATCACATAGCGCGTACTTGACTTACGCACAATATCCACCGGCAACATCAGAATAGGTGCATAGAGCGGCTTGACACTCTTGTCCGTCTCGTACCATTTCAGCAAGCCCAGCACCAAGAACAGTGTGTTAGCACCATTCTCCTCGAGTGCGGTACGGGAGGCACGGAACAATCCCTTGATGTCGCTGTCCAAATCGCTCTTCTTCTCGTAGGCGTACAGTTGGTTGTGCTTCAGTCCCTCGGCAACCACCTCCTCCAATTCCTTTTTGTAAAGCGAAGAATCATACACACCCGACACATCCACAGGCTGCACGTTCTTCATATCCGTTGGACACTCCACAATGGTGTAATCCTCGCCTGCCTGCAAGTGGTCTTCGAGTTGGTCGATATTATAGGAAACAAACGGAATGACCTTTCCTTTCACCTTCAAATTCAGCATGGTATTGCGGAGCGAGAAGTCGAGCAACTTGCGCTCCCACACTTGCTGACGTGTCAGCGTCTTGCCGTCCTCGCCTGGCTGTTCGTAGGTGATGCGGGCATCCACAACGGGTGTATCTACCGGCCTGCCGCCTTCCACGACGACTTGTCCGTCCTTCACCTGTGGCAACGGACGAATGCGCTCCAGTCGGCAACGCGTCACATCGATAAACATCTCGAAGTCCTTTTCACGCTTCTTCAGCGTACTCTCTGCTTTCAGCACGGCATCCTCGAAACTCACCTTCTGTGAACCCGTGATGCAAGTGGTCTCCACCAGCACGATTTCGTTGATTCCATTGGAAGAACTCTTCAAGAGGAACGAAGAATCATCGCCCACGCAGTGGCTATAATAGGAGTCGATGAGCCATGCCCCCACAAAGGCATGGTCTTTCAGCAGCACCAAGATAGGATGCACGCCACACGCCTCCAAGCACGAGGCCATGAGCAGCGTGGTATCGACACAAGTACCCATCTTGTCGTTCAGCACTTGATTCACCAAACGGATGCGCTGACCGTCCTCGAAAGTGGCAGGTGGTGTGTTATAGACGATGCCTCGTCCTGCCAATGCCTCATAGACCGAACCCACGATGGCACGTACGCGGTTCGGGTCCTGCGTCTGGTATTCGTCGAGGGCATCGCTCCCCGTCAACTTGCCCAGCACCTTGGCGGCATCCACGAGCACAGGACTGATTTCGGGCGTATTAGGAGTGACAAAAGCCGAAAGTAGTTCGGGTTTCACCGCCATGCCTTGCCAGTAATCCATCGGTAGGAGTTCCACACTGTAGTTTTCCTTCACCAGCACTTCCTCGCCGAGACTCACCTCCAGCGTCATCATGGTTTCGATGCTTTCAGTCAGTGCCAGCAATTTCGCTGCATCGGGTTTCACCTTCAAGTCGGTGATGTGAACCGTGTTACCTGTGTCAATCCAACTGGCACCGCCCACTGCCTCTTGCAGCAGTTCACCACTGATTTTCACCACCACGTCTTTCATTCCAGCACTGCTCAGATTGGTCACATCGCACCATTCCACGCAACTCTTGCCATTGTGGACCATGGCATAATTCACTTTCTTCAGGTATTCCAACCTTACTTCCACTTTCTTTGTGTCGGACATATTGTGAGTTTTTTTATTTTGTTTTCGCGGAGAGCTATAAAAACTATGAGAACTCCAATTTTAAAGATTATTCTTGATGGTTATTAGTTGTGAGCGGAATTTTCTTCCGGTGGATTCGCCTATTTTGAGCATTTCTGCCACTTTTGTTTTGGAGAACGAAAGCACGTCGTAACCCTCCAATGGAGGATTGATGAGCAGGTCGGCTGCCTCACGATTGGCATTGTAGCGCTTCCAGTCGGGACGAGAGACAAGCCAGTCGAGGATGCCAGTGATGCCAAACATTTCCTCCAGACTGATGTCGCGGTTTTCATGTTGTGTTTGGTTCAAGTCGATGGCAATCACGATGTCGGCACCCATATCCTTCACCACGTCCACGGGCAGGTTGTTGATGCA
>OMTC01000071.1 GCA_900313845.1 uncultured Prevotellaceae bacterium | reverse complement strand
GGCTATAAGTTCTTTGAATTGGACAAAAGTCGGCATCTGCCAGTCTCCTTTCCACTCCACGTGAGCTACATCGTACTCTGTGCCTGCGATGTCTGTGCCTATGTCATAGCTGATGATTTCCTTAGAACCGTCGTAATGGATGTAGTTCTTTAGATTGTATGCGTTTTTCGTCTTTGTTTCACCCCATGCGTAGTAACCGCCGTAATTGGTTGGGCTTTGTTTCTCAGGACGATCCGTGTCCACGTTGCAACAAGACCATAGCGTGCCCGATGGCAAGCCTAAGTCAACCTTATGTGGATGGTGATTGTCTGGGCAATTCAAAAAGGATTTATTATTTCTGACCACAGGGCGGACACTCAGACCGCAGTAATATTTACTATAATAAGATGCGGAGGCATCATTCGAGAACGAGAGGCTGTAGGAGCCTGAGTTATACTGTGGGAACATAGTGGAAGACCAGTATTCGCCGTAGGAACCGGCATGGACAAGATCGCTACGTAAGCGTAAGCCCGCAGCGGGCAGGAAGATACTGCCACCATTGGTCTTGATTGTGAACTTGCCACCAATGACTCCGTTCTCTTCAGTCCTTTCGAAGGTACAATTGGCTATAAGTTCTTTGAATTGGACAAAAGTCGGCATCTGCCAGTCTCCTTTCCACTCCATGTGAGCTACATCATACTTCGTACCTGCAATTTCAACCTCAATATCTTGATAACCTGATGTACCATCGTAAAACTTCGTAAAACTTGTAGTTACTTAATTCGTATGTCTCTTTTGTTTTCGTCTCACTCCATGCGTAGTAGCCACCGTTGTTAGATGGGCTTTGTTTCTCAGGATGATCTGTGTCCACGTTGCAACAAGACCAAAGCGTGCCTGAAGGCAAGCCCAAGTCAATCATGTGCGGATGGTGGTTGTCTGGGCACGATAGATAAGATACTCTTTGCTTAGGCTCTTCGTTATCATCATGACATGCCGTCAGTCCCATAAAAACAGGAAAAAGAAACAAATACCAATACTTTTTCATAATCAACTGTATTTTTATTAGTTCTAAGAAAATCGTGGTCAGAGCCATTTGTTTTTCACATACCAATCGATGGTTTCGCGAGTTCCTCGTTCCAATTGCCATTCGGGTTCGAAGTCGAGGAGCTGGCGGAGCGGAGTGATGTCGCATCGCCAGTTGCGCTGACGCAGGATGTGGTATTTGTCGAGGTTGAGGGTGACAGGTTTCTTGGTCCATTGCGAGATGCGGTCGCCAATGGCACAGATGACGTGAAGTAACCACACAGGTGCCTTGATGCGAAGGAGAAAGCGGATGCCGAGGTCTTGCTGGATGTAGTCGCTGAAAGCACGGGAAGAATACACTTGTCCGTCGCTCACATTGAAGATTTGGCGTTCGATGCGCTCCAAAGCTCCTTCTTCCGTCTTCTGGATGGAGGCATAGATGGCATTCACAAGGTCGCGCACATACACGAAGGTGATTTCCTGTTTCTTGTAGCCCACGGCGAAATCCACGTGTTGCTTGATGCTCTTTGCCATGAGGAAATAGTCGCGCTCACGTGGTCCATACACGCCTGTTGGTCGGAAGATGACGTAGGGGAAGAGGTAGTTGAGCGACTGAAGGAACTGCTCGCTTCGGAGCTTGCTCTTGGCGTATGCCGTGTTGGGTTGTGGCGTATCGGTGGCATACATCTCCTCGTAGGTGTTCGTGGCAGGGTTGAGCGTTTCCTTGATAGGTCCGAGCACACTGAAACTGCTGAGATAGACGAAGAGGCGAGGCACCATGTCGAGGTCTTGGAGTGCCTGCACAAAGTTCACCGTGCACTGGTAGTTGTGCTTGTCGAAGTCAGCAGGGTCGATGCATTTCGTGGCACCACCCGCATGAACGATGTAGTCCCACTTGCCATTCTTCTGCTTGAAATCGCTCAGTTGCTGACGGAGCGTGTCGGGGTTGCTGAGGTCGAGCACTTGGAATTTCAACCATTCGTTTTGCAACCATTTTCGGCTGGAGGTTTTCCTCATGCCTGCCCACACTTCCATGTCTCTGTGGAGTCCTTCCTCGCAGAGAAAGCTGCCAATGAAACCGCTGGCACCTGTCACTAATATCTTCAATTTTTGATTTTCAGTTTTCATTTTTGATGTATTTATGCTGCAAAGATAGTGTTTTTTGGCAGTTTTGTAACATTTTAACGTAGAAGAAACATGCTATTAACAAGAAAATCACTATTTTAGACGCAAAAATAATAAATGAAGAATAAAGAATGAAGAATGAAGAATGTATTTTACCTCCATCCGAATGGCATTATTTTTCATTCTACATTCTTCATTCTTCATTTAAAAACGTAGTTTTATGTCAAAGTCAAAGAAAACATCGACTTCGAGGTCGAAAATCGGTAAGAAGGAATTGCGCAGCACCGTGAGCCACTACCTGAGCTTGCACCCAGGAGATTATTTCACACCCAAACAGCTCTTCAAGGCGCTGAAATTCACGACGCATCCGCTGAAGATGCTTTGCATCGATGTGCTCAACGAGATGATTGACAGTCAGGACATCGTGGTCAACGAGGATGGTGAATTCTCCTACAACGGTCGTGCGCAAGTGTGCGAAGGTGTGTTCACCCGTACCAGTGGTGGTCGCAACTTTGTTGATTTGCCTGATGGTGGAGGGGTGAGCGTGTATGACGACGACACCCTTCATGCTCTGCCTGGCGACAAGGTGAAAGTCAGTCTCTTTGCCAAGAAACGTGGTTCCGACAAGATTCACGGACAAGTCATCGAAATCCTGAAGCGAAACGAAAAGCCATTCATCGGAAGTCTGCAGGTGGGCAAGCAGTTTGCCTTTCTCGTCAATCCCGACGGTTCCCTTCCTCACGACATCCTCATTCCAATCGACAAGTTGAAAGGTGGACATACGGGCGAAAAGGCACTCGTGAAGGTGACTTCATGGCCTGAAAATGCACGCAACCCGATTGGCGAAGTGGTTGACATATTGGGAGAAAGCGGAAACAACGACACCGAGATGCATGCCATCCTTGCTGAGTTTGGTTTGCCTTACAGATACCCAGAATCCGTAGAGCTGGCTGCCAACAAGATAGAGCCGGGCATCACACCCGAGGAAATTGCCAAGCGCGAGGACTTCCGCAATGTGCTCACCTTTACGATTGACCCTCGCGATGCCAAGGACTTCGACGACGCACTGTCGATTCGCAAAGTGAAAGAGGGTGTGTGGGAAGTGGGTGTGCATATTGCTGACGTGTCGCATTATGTGCTCGAAGGCTCCATCATCGACAAGGAAGCGCAGAAGCGTGCCACTTCCGTCTATCTCGTGGACCGCACCATTCCGATGCTGCCTGAGCGTCTCTGCAACTTCATTTGTTCGCTCCGACCCGACGAGGAAAAGCTCAGCTATTCCGTCGTGTTCGAGATGAACGAGGATGCCGACGTGCTCAACCATCGCATTGTTCATACCGTCATCAAGAGCGACCGCCGATTCTACTACGAGGAAGTGCAGCACCTGTTGGAGCAATGCAACGAAGCATCGCCTGAGGACTACCAGTATCCTACGCCTGAGCAACCGCTGGCTGAGGGTGCCAAACCTGCCGAGACCTGGAAGAACGAACTCATCGTCCTGAATCGCTTGGCACACAAGTTGCGTGAAGAGAGGATGAAGGAGGGCTCCATCGATTTCGACCGCGAAGAACCGCGTTTCGAAATCGACGAGAAGGGCAAACCGCTCAGCGTGTATTTCAAGCGTGCCAAGGACGCCAACAAACTCGTGGAGGAATTCATGCTTCTTGCCAACCGTACGGTGGCAGAAAGCGTGGGCAAGGTGAAGAAAGGTGGCGCGAAGGCGAAGACCTTCCCTTATCGTGTGCACGACATGCCCGACCCAACGAAGCTCGACAACCTGGAGCACTTCGTCAGCAAGTTCGGTTACATGATTCGCACGCAAGGCACGAAGGCAGAAGTGGCAAAGAGCCTGAACAAACTCCTGAAGGACGTGAAGAACCAGCCTATTCAGCAACTCGTCGAGACGGTTTCCCTACGTGCCATGATGAAAGCTCGCTACAGCACCGTCAATATCGGTCACTACGGACTTGCCTTCGACTACTACACACATTTCACCTCCCCTATCCGTCGCTATCCCGACCTCATGGTGCATCGTCTGCTGACCCGCTACGAGGAAGGCGGAAAGAGCGCCAGCCAACAGAAGTACGAGGGACTCTGTGAGCACTCCTCCGACATGGAGCAACTGGCTGCCAATGCCGAGCGTGCCAGCATCAAGTACAAGCAGGTGGAATTCATGGCAGACAAGATTGGTGAGGAATTCGATGCCACGATTAGCGGCGTGACCGACTTTGGCGTTTATGCCGAAATCGATGAGAACCACTGCGAAGGACTCATCGCCGTGCGCTTCCTTGGTGATGAACCATTCGACTTCGATGAGCGAAACTACTGCCTCACAGGACGAGTGACGCACCACAAGTTCTCTCTTGGCGACAAGATTCGCATCAAGGTGGCTAAGGCAAACCTCTATCGCAAGCAGCTCGACTTCGACTTCGTTCGAAAGATTTCCTCTTCTGCCCCAATCACCACAGGTCAAAAGTTCTACCTCGAAATACCTAAGAAGAAGAAAGGAAAGAAGAAATAAGTTGGGATAATTCTCAACCACGAATTACACTAATTAAACGAATTATTTTTTAAAATATTTTTAATGATATTCCACGAACAAAAATGCTGGCATTTTTCAAATTGGAGAAATTAGATAAAATTTAAAATCTAAATATTCGTTTAATTCGTGATATTCGTGGTTTATAATCCTACTATGTTTTTTAAACAATTACAAAGCAATTAAAAAAATCCAAATAATTCAATAAACAATCAATGAAAAGAACAACATTCCTGTTTGCTCTGCTGCTGATGGCAGTATCCGCTATGGCACAGAGCGTGAAAATCGCACCCAAGCTCAAGAAGGGTGATGTGAAAACCTATGAAACGACTACCGATGGAGTTACAATGGGTCAGTTCATCAGAACAACCGCACAGAACATCTTCACCGTCACGGAGAAAACCAGCAACGGATTTGTCATCCAAAACGAAGCAAAGATTGGGGACACTCAGCAAAACGTGAATCTGGCGAATCTCACACAAGTGCTCAACAAAGTATTCGAGAACACGATGATTCTGTATGGCACTGACAAGGATGGCAAAATCATCAGCATCAAGAACTATGCAGAAATGAAACAGCACTCCATCAACATCATCGACGAACTATTCTCCAAGAACCTCCCTCAAGAAGTGAATGCCGTTCTTCCAAAAGAAAACATCCTCAAGATGGCGGAGGAGAGATTTACTGAAGCGAACATGCTCAAGATGGCGTATAGCACCCCAAGCCCACTTTCACTCAATGGAAAAACCATCACCGAGGGCATGGAGGAAGAGACTTTCAATACGCAAGGTCTCAAGATGAAAACCACTTATCACGTGGCTGATGGCGGAAAGACTATCATTGCTGATTCCAAACTCAACATGAACCGTGCCGAGCTCAAGGAATACCTCGTGAAACAAATCACCCAACTCATGCCACAGATGGCTGCCATGTTCGAAAGCCAAATCGACCAAGCTCTCAACAGCGGTGCGGTGGCAGTGGATGCAAATCAGAAAGCCACTTACCAGATAGGCACGGACGGATGGGTGCAACAGCTCACCATCGACAGCGAAAGCAAACAAACTGGACAAGTGAACAAATATACCATTACCTACACACTGAAATAACATATGGAACAAGCACCGAGGCGCTCCTCGGTGCTTGTTCTGAAAAAAAATTACCAAATACTAATCAACTATTCTATTCAACTAAACCAATATTAACCTTCTATATTATTGTCTTGAGTTTTTGAGTTAAGCCTCTCAACTCTTATTGTTTTTTTGTTTGACACTGCAAAGTTATGGCGTTATTCGTCGATAGCCAAGAAATGTTTGTGCTTTCCATCTTTCTTGTTGCGACACACGCCCCTTTTTGCGACAAATACAAGGAATCCCTCTTTTATTTGTCGCAAAACGACTGAAAAAGAGGGATAAACTTACGATTGTTGAGTCTTATTATATAATTGAGTCCTATTATATAATAAGGAGTATTCACGACCTCAACTTATTCATAAATGCTTGATGGATGGTATCACGCTGTTCAGGAGTAATGTTTGGGAAATACTCATCGAGGATTTCCTTGAGGGCATGTTCTGCTTTGGAGCGCATTTGCGCTTTGCCTGCACGAAGACCTGTGGAAAGCTCGGTCTTGGGAAGAAGTTGTCTGTTGAAATTACCGTCGCTCATGGAAAAAATGTAGAATGAAGAATAAAGAATAAAGAAAAGGACAAGGGACAAGGGACAAAGGTCTAATGAAGCTTGAAACTTGAAACTTGAAACCTGAAACTTGAAATCAATAAGACACTTGGCATGGGATGCCAAGCGATTGCACACGGTCGGCAATGTTATCGAGTTCAGCAGGAGTGGCTTTCTCAAGAAGTGGAGAAGGAGTAGTACGGTCGATGGTATAAATCATCACTTCGGATGGCTGGATGCGCTGAATGGCATCAATCCAAGGAAGAACGAATTTGTCTGATACGTTCGACACATCACGACCATTATGCGTACCCTTCAGGAACATTGTTTGCACGATGCATCTGTTGCCGAATTCCATCATGCGCTCAATGATTTTCTCCACACTAAAGCGTGGGGAAAGAGGGCGGTCCACCATGCGGATGTAATCCATGTCGATGGTGTCGAGCTTGAGGATATTGTTATCAACCTTGAGCAATGCATTGAACACATCTTCACGAAGAATGCGAGTGGAATTACACAGCACACTGATTTTGGCTTCAGGGAAAAACTCATCGCGAAGGGCAATGGTGTCATGAATGATGTCGGCAAAGCGTGGGTGCACGGTGGGTTCTCCATTGCCAGCAAAAGTGATGACATCGGGATTAGGTCCGACTGCTTTCATTTCTTGCAACTTGGCACGAAGTGCTTGTCGCACTTCAGTGCGGGTAGGGAGTTTCTGATGAGGAGGAAAACTCTTGTTGTAGCCACACTCGCAATAGATGCAATCGAATGAACAAACTTTTCCATCCCCAGGCAAGAGGTTGACACCAAGCGACACACCGAGTCGGCGACTATGGACAGGACCGAAAATAGGACTTGGGAAGATGATGCCTCGCTTTCCCTCCGTTTCGGACGAATAGGCAATCGTTCCGTCTTGTCTTCGTTGACCATTCTTTGTGATTTCTTCGTCTTTGCTCATATCAACTGTCCTTTCTTTTTTTACGTTCGGGCTAAAAAATAGAGGTGAAGTAGGTATAACAAAAGACACCGGTTCATCACGAACCGATGCCTCCCTATTTTTAACCTAAACCTTAACTATGAAAAAATCTAATTTTTTCGTATGCAAATTTGCAAATAAAGTTTCTTATCTCCAAATTTTAAGTGAGTTTTTTTAGAATTATTTTTGAAGTAGTTGAAATAATCCTAGTTTTTTGCATTTAAAAACCACTTTTGCTGTTCGGATTTTGCATCATGACACTTTCTTTGCAGCAGTAAAGGTTTTGGTGCGTTGTCTTCAATGGTTGTCTTAGAACACGATGTTCGATGACAATCGAGTCTTACCAAAGACCATCTTCGCTCCAAGCTCCTCTGGACTTGGAACCGAACTCACCGTCGAATTCCTCGTCATCTGGAGTAACAGATTGAGTGTCGGAATTTGGGTCAAGTCTGCTTGCTTGAAGCATATCTACCTCAAGTTGTGGAATCGAGCTGCGAAAGCTTGGCTGAATATATACCTTTTTCATAATTCTTTCTGTTTTTTAAGTGAGTGGTAGATGGGAGAAATGGGATTCTCCCAACCACCACAAGTGGAAAATCTATGAATTACTTAATGAGAACCTTCTGTCCGTTCATGATGTAAACCTGTCCCTTCACGAGGTTCTTCACCTTGTTACCGCTGAGGTCGTAGATTGCACCATTCTCAGGAGTTACGAAGAATTGGTTGATACCTGTTGCATCGTCTTCATAGCTGATGCCCAATTCCTTAACAGGTGTTCCTGCAGGAAGTTCGAAGTAAGCACGCAAGCCCTTCAAAGTAGCATTAGCACTACCCTTCTGAATCTTACCAGTAGAAGGAACCACACCATACTTGCCTTCCATGCCAGGAGCAGCAATAGGATCATAAGTACCCTGGAATTTTGCACCACCATAAGAATCATCACTTGCTGTTGCAGCAGAAACATTCACGTTATTCACAACGAAGCCATTTTCATTGGCAACAGGAGCCTCACTGTAAACGATATATGGATAACCAGCATAGAAAGAAGTTGCAGACTTGAAGCTCAATGCACCATCAGCATATCCATTGAACTCGTATGCCTTCCATCCTTCACCAAAGATTTGAGTCAGGATGTCGTTTGTGAGTGCGAATGGTAAGCAGATCGTATTCCAGCCAGCCTTTGGAGTGTACTTCACAACAACAGCAGCTTGGTTGCCTGTCTGAGAAATGGAATTCTCAATTCTCAGCTGTTTCATCGAGAGTTAAAGCAGGAGCAATACTCATGGCTACTTCATCAGTAGTAAGTTCGCCACCAGCGTATGTTACGACAATCTTAGCAACACCATTTTCGATAGCTTCTTCAGGAACGTAAGTCAATGTGAATGTTGCAGTACCATTAGCAGAAACGGTTTCTGTTGCAGTAGCGACTTCTTCGCCATTAACATACAACATAGCAGTTGCTTCTTCTTCAACACCAACCAATTCCTTCACAGTTGCAGTTGCTGTGTATTCAGCGAACTGAGTACCTTCAGCAGGAATGTTGCTTTCAGAAATCTCGATTTCATGATCCTTCATAGCGAGCTTAAAGCCGTTGAAGTCATCAAGCATAGCGTATGTACCAGTGAAGCGGATGTAATAGAAGCCGTCAGCAGGAGCTGTGAAAGTAATTTCACCAGATGCTGTTACAGGTTCTACAACTGGAGTCCAAGCAGCCTTTGCCTCATCATTGGTATATTCAATAGTGAGAGGTTCGTCACTATACTGCATTCCTACATAGAATGTCAAAGCATCACCAGCTTTTGCTTCCAAGCGTGGAGTAGTCAAAGACTTAGGATTATTAAATGAGCTGATAGTTGCCATATAAGATCCATTGCTTCCACTTGCTGTAGGCTCAGAAACGGTCCAACCACCTTCATTGTTCCATGTAGTTGGAAGTGTACCTTCTTCAAAGTCCTCACTCCATACGTTAGGATCCTTAGAAGTAGCGGAAACGGTGATGGTCTTTACATCGTATGTACCACCATAGTTAGGAGTTACCTTTACATTAGCTTTGAATGTTCCCCAAGTACCTTCAACGTAGTTGTAAGTGATAGTAATTTCACCTGTTTCACCAGGATTAACGGTCAGTTCTGTTGGTTCTACGGTGAAGTTGTCTGTGTTATCATTTGCAATGGTTGCAACCAATTCGCCATCACCAGTGTTGCTAACAGTGATAGTCTCGCTCTTTACTTCATTGATTCTACCAAATGCAATGCTTGTCTTATCAAGACTCATAACAGGTTTTGGCTCCTTGTAGTAAGAAGACAAACTAATAGTGTATGGGCTAAGACCACTTCCTTCAGCAGGAGTGATTGTCAAAACTCCATTACCATTATGTGCAGGAGTACCGATAGTTACTACAACAGAACCACCAGCTACAACAGTTGCAGCTGCAGGATCTACTGTATAGTCAGCAGTTGCAGCAATTGTTACATCAAGGTCAGCAGTACCATCATTCTTCAATGTAATAGTCTTGGTGTCACCAGCTGGAACTTCACTCCAACCCCAACTCAAAGAACCACCATTAGCAATGCCCTCTACTTCAAGCTTTGGACGTGGAGTTTGGTCTAACTCACCACCATAGAAATTGCGAACACGTACTTGAGAACCATGCAAAGCAATGTAATAAGTACCAGCTGGAATATCACTGATTGTGTAAGATGCCCATTCAGAACCAAGTGTAATTGTAGTTGAAGAAGCTGTCCAATTTGTTCCATCTACTGAATACTCAAAAACTAATGATTGGTATCCATCGTATGTACCCATTGCTTCAAATGCGAATGTTTCACCATCGAGTACATTTAATAATGGAGTAACGAGACGTGCATTATATGACTGATAATAAGAAGTTGTATATGCATAGCCTGTTGTAAAGGACCAACTTGTAGCTTTCCATTCTTCAGGAGGAGTACCATCTCCTAATGTTTCATATACCTTTGCTGGATCTTTCACAGTACAGCTCAAATTGATGGTGACTGCTGCTACAGTTGTAACAGTAGGAGTAATAGTTACTGTTCCTGTAGCTGTTTCATCAGGAGCTGCAATTGCAAGTGTTTTTTCACCACCTGCTGCAATAGTCATAGATGCATCTGTGGTAAAACCACCAGTAGTTGTAATATTAACAGTAATGTCTTGA
>OMTC01000066.1 GCA_900313845.1 uncultured Prevotellaceae bacterium | reverse complement strand
CTTTGCAACAGGTTTTGAGGCAGGAGTTTTCGTTGTCTTCTTTGTGGCCGCAGATTTCTTGGCAGAAATACTTTCTTTTGGTTTCTCTTCCGTTTCTGCAGGTTCCTCACCAGTCTCAAATTGCTTTAAGCGAGCATGCAAACGGCTGATTTCCTTATCCTTCACATTAACTGCATTCTCCAAGTTGGCAATCTGAGTATACAAACTGTTAAGTTCATCATTCTCCACGTCATCAGGGTACATGCTCTTTACTCGTTTCTGGAAATCTCCAAGGATATTCATGAAATTGGTAAACGCATCGTATGGGCTATCATAGATGCCTCGATATGTAGGGAGTCCTGTATTCTTGGTTGACATGAAACGAAGATTGTCACTGGCTTGCAGTCGATCCCAATCCTGCTGGATTCTGCGATCGCGGCATGCTAAGATACGTCCCACGATATTCTCGTCGTAGAGCTTGTTGAATGTCTCTTTCTGAAGGCCGTTACCAAGCAGACTACTTGTATCACGCTCCTCATCGTTCCATGTGATGGGATAGGTAACCTCGATGGGACCTACAGGTTTGTTCTTTGCAATCACTTCGCTAGGTGTCAAGAACTGTACATCCATTCTCTTAGCCATAAGAGGAAGAGAGCGCAAGAATTCCAAGATATTACTCTCCAATGGTTGATAGATTCCCAATGCAGAAAGTTCCATCATGATGTTGATCACATTTTCACCTTCTGGCAAGCTTGCAATCCAACCCATATATTTATCAGCCATCAAAGGATACTCACTCCAAGAACTGTTGTTGAAACGCAGGCCAATGTCATCACTCAATTTGTAGTCACGAAGCAAAAGGCTCAAGCGATTATCATTGGCACAACTATATATATAATGAGGTGACTTCCATCCCAAGATATGTTTTGCACCTTCCACCATGACTCCCTTGAATCCCATCTGAGCCACTGTGGCTCCAATCTCGTCATTGTAGATGAGAGAACTATTGCGGAACACTTTAGGCGTATGTCCAAAGAGTTCTTTCATCTTCCGTGATTGACGCTTGGTTTCAGCAATGAAATTATAGTTCAACGAGCCCAATTCCACTCGGGCTATATCTTTGATTCTCAGCACTTCCCCATTAGGCAAAGCCTTCACAACCATATTCTCATAACCCGCTTCTTCCTCGTAGGTTCCTCGATATTTCAACACATATTGAAAGGTGTTTTCGGAATCAGCACCCAGCGTTCCTGTGGCTGCTTCCAAATTCTGCTCATCGAGCACACGAGTTACATCGGCAGGGACCAATCCATATTGAGCCATCTTGTTGGGATTCAACCAAATGCGCATGGAATAATCGGCACCAATCACATTCACATCGCCCACTCCTGGAATTCGGGAGAAACGCGGTTCTATATTGATTTTTGTGTAATTGGAGAGGAAACTACGGTCAAAACTCCCATCGGGACTATACAGCGTGATTTGCTTGATGTTGCTGGTTTGGCGTTTTCTCACCGTGATACCAGCACGAGTCACAGTGCTTGGCAGCCTTCCCTGCACTGTTGCAACTCGATTCTGCACATTCACCATTGCCATGTCGGGGTCGGTGCCCTGACGGAAAAAGACGGATACGTTAGCACTTCCTGTGTTGGAGGCAGAAGATGACATATACATCATGCCTTCCACACCATTGATGGCTTCTTCCAAAGGTACTACCACACTTTTCTGCACCGTCTCTGCATTTGCACCTGTATAGTTGGCATTCACTCTGACGGTAGGTGGTGCTATTTCGGGAAACTGCTCAAGTGCCAACTGCGAGAGTCCAACCAATCCAAAAATGAGAATCAGTACGGAAATCACACCTGCCAGTATCGGACGATCTATAAATGTTCTTACTTTCATAGTAAGCCGTTAAGTTTTTGAGTTTCTGAGTTTGTAAGATTTTGAGGTTTTTATTTCCCCTTCACTTCCACTCCTTCTTTCACCAATCCTGCACCTTCGCTGATGATTTCCTCCCCTACTTGCAGACCACTCTCCACCACATATTCCTTGCCGTTATTGAGTCGATAGACTTTCACCTCAGCGGATTGCGCTTTGCCATCCACTACCTTCCACACAAACACCTTGTCCTGCAACTCGTAAGTGGCCTCTTGAGGAATCACAATGCAATTCTCCTTCACAATCGGCAGAATCACTGTTCCCGCTCCACCATTGCGAAGCACATGCTGAGCGTTCCTGAAACTCGCTCTCAAACTGACTGCACCCGTACTTTCATCCACGATTCCACTCACCGCATCAATCTTACCCACCTCTCCATACATCTTTCCATTACTCATGCGAAGCGACACGGCAGGCATCTGGTTCACGAATGCTTGCAACGAGCCATATTCCTCCATGAGATTGAGCATCTGCGCCTCACTGATAGAGAAATATGCATGCATCACGGCATCGTCCGACACAGTAACCAAAGGATTGGAGATGTTGCTGCTCACCAAAGCACCAACACGATAAGGAATCATACCTGCCACACCATCCACAGGACTCTTCACCAAGGTGTAGGAAAGTGAATTCCGTGCGTTGCAAGCCGACACCACCTTCTGCTCAAAGAGTTTGCGTTTACTCTCCGCTGTCATCCTTGCAGTGGCAAGATGTGCCTCGGCAGATTTCAAACTCGCCTCAGCCTGAGCCAATGCAGCACGATAAGGAGTCTGATTAATCACAAAAAGAGTCTGCCCTTTTCGCACCATATCACCTTCATCAATACAAATACGCTCAATCAGTCCCTCCACTTGTGGACGAACTTCCACCATCTGCTTACCGCTCAACTGAGCTGTGTATTCTGATTCAAGGGAACGTGTGCTTTGTTCCACCCGCATGGTCTTATAAGTAGCGGGCTTTTTCTCTTCATTTCCTTTGTGATTGCAGGAAACGGTACACATCATCACTAACAAAAAGGCAAGTCCTCTTATGAGTATAAAATGCTTTTTCATAGGCATTTGTTGAAAAGATTTATTGAAAAAAGGTTTGTTGGAATAATAATCTAAGGAAAGAAAACATCTCTGGACACGCAAGTATCACTTCATGTTACGCGCCTTATAGATGATTTCCTTGGCGTTATTGATTTCTTGGAATTTCTTTTGTGCTGCTGCCTTCACATCCTCACCAAGTGTATTCACGCGGTCTGGATGATATTGCAGTGCCATCTTGCGATATGCCTTGCGCACTTCTTCATCGGTAGCATCCTTGGTGATTCCCAAAACGGCGTAAGCATCCTCAATCGTCTGTCCACCCAAATGCAACAACTGGTCCACAACATCAGCACTCAGCGACAAATTCACAGCCACCTGTCGCAATGCCTTCAGTTCGACATCTGCAAGGTTTCCATCCGCCTTGGCAATCTCACAAAGGAATGCCATCAACTGAAGTCGATGTTCATGTTGCATCTGCCTTGCCATCTCTTGACACGCTTGCTGAATCTGCTGCTGCCACACATACTCTCCTTTCTCCTTACGGTATTCAAAGAGTTTCTTCAAAATGCTATCACCTTGTTCAACAGCCGTTTCACCAAAGGACTGGCGCAAAAACTGACGCACATGTTCCATTTCGGAATGCATGATTTTGCCATCAGCCTGAATGATATGAGCAGCCAAAACCATCAGTGAGAAGAGAAAACTGTTTCTGTCTCCCTCTGCCGCACGTTGATTCTCATACGAATCCGTTTGCTGCCATCCACCATAGGATGAAGACGAGTCATCCTCTATTCTTTCGTCTCCTCCTCCGAACAACGAATCAAACATCGAGCCGAGGGCATATCCCACCATCGCACCCAATATGCTTTGACTCATTATCCAGCCCAGCCAACCGCCTATCCATTTGCCAAGTCCCATATATTGATTTACTGATTGAAAGATTTACAATTTACGAATGATAGTCAGATACCATCATCTTTAAATGATTGGCAAAATAAACGAAAATTTTTTGCTTGGCAAAATAATTCTCCATCTTTAATTCATGATGAATCAAATGGAAACATTAAATGTCAAACAAATAGAAGCTAAGCATCATCACCAGTATCATTCCGAACCACATGCGATTATACTCATACGCATCAGTGGATTTTGACAGATGCGATAGGGGAATTTGCTTTATGCTACAAAGGAAATAAAACGCCTCTGCAAGGGAATCAGAACTACGGAATAGGGACTTTAGAAATATGATGAAAGTTCATTAAAAATGTTTTGAAGGTTCACTAAGAAATTTTTGAACGTTCATTTCTAAAATTTTGAACGTTCAATTAAATATTTTTGAACGTTCAATTTCATTTTTTTGAACGTTCAAAAATTTTGCGATAAACGTTCAAAAAATTCATGATGAAGGTTCAACACATTTTTATTGAGAGTTCAAAGAAATTTTGAATCCCCAATAGAACAATTTAAAAAGCGGATTGAAAGTGGTTTAAATGGCTTGTGAAAAATGAAAAGAACCTCAATTTAAGTGATGTGATAGAGCCTTCCTTGATAAGTGTCTCGCTCTTCCAATCGCTTGTTTACCTTTTCAACAAATTCATAGTTTTTGAGTCCCCAGCCAGGAATAGCGAGGAGGGAAGAAGGGGATTGTGAAACAAATCTTTCGACGACGAGTTCTGGTCGAATAAGTTCAAGGAAATCAATAACTTCATCAATATACTCAAAGGATTGATAGAGGTGAAAATGTTCAGGATGATTGGCATATTCCTCTGCCATTTTTGTTCCTTTGATGAGCTGTAATTGATGGATTTTCAAAGTATCAAGAGGGAGGTTGGAAATGTTTTTTGCCTCTTGCTGAAGATAGTTTGGAATGGTATGTGTGAGGGGTAATCCCAGAATGATATGCCCTCCAGTAAGAATACCTCGCTCGTGGGTGGCTTTCACTGCTTGTTGGGTACAAGCGAAATCGTGTCCTCGGTTGATGTGTTGAAGGATGGTGTCGTTAGTGGATTCGATGCCATATTCCACAGTGAGGAAGCACTGATGATTCAGATTTGCAAGATAATCGAGCAAGGGCTCTGGCATACAATCGGGACGAGTGCCAATTACGATGCCTACAACATCTTCCACAGAAAGGGCTTCCTCGTACTTTCGTTTCAAGTCGTCGAGCGAGGCATAAGTGTTTGTATATGCTTGAAAATAAGCCAGATATTTCATCGTGGGGTATTTGCGAGCAAAGAAAGTCTTTCCTTCTACGAGCTGCTGGGTGATGGATTTGGTGGTTTCGCAATAAGAAGGATTGAAAGTTTGGTTATTGCAATAGGTGCAGCCCCCCACTCCAACACTTCCGTCTCGATTGGGGCAAGTGAAACCTGCATTGATGGAAATTTTCTGTGTCTTCATCCCTATTTTGGAAAGAAGCCAAGGACCATATTCTCGATAGCATCTGTTCATTTTATCAGTACGAATTGCAACATAGAGTTTGCAAAATTAGTATTTTTTACAGAGAGGTACATAAAATTTAAGTTTTTTTATTGTCTTTTGCGGAAAAATATCTAACTTTGCAGCCAAATATACGCGCCCCCGAAGCGCGTGTGTTAACCAAATAGTGTGTGAATAGTTTGCTCTATTAGCCGGGGCGGCGGTTCGTGAATCACTAGATGCAAAAGACAAAACAATTAGTAACAACAAAAAAGAATTTCGAAAAAAGTAATGAACACTTTAAGTTTCAGCACTCACTTTGCAACAAAGGAAGAGGCTAAGAAGGAATGGGTGGTCGTTGATGCCACAGACCAGATTGTTGGTCGCCTCGCTGCAAAGGTTGCAAAAATTTTGCGTGGTAAGTATAAGCCATGCTTCACCCCTAATCAGGACTGCGGTGATAATGTGATTATTATTAATGCAGACAAGATTCAGTTCACAGGCGCTAAGTGGACAGAAAAGCAGTATCTCACCTACTCAGGTTATCCAAGTGGTCAGCACAAGATCAACCCTGAGAACCTTGCTAAGAAGCCTCATGGTTACGAGCGTATTCTTCGTCATGCTGTCAAGGGCATGCTTCCAAAGGGTCACCTTGGTACGAAAATCCTCAACAACCTCTACATTTACGAGGGAGCAGAGCATGAACAGCAGGCTCAGAATCCAAAGTCAATTGATATTAACGCTCTTAAATAATAAATAAGGTATAGCATGGAAGTAATTAATGCATTGGGTCGCCGCAAGAGCGCTGTTGCCCGCGTATATCTCACAGAAGGTACTGGTAAGATTACTATCAATAAGAGAGACCTCAAAGAATATTTCCCATCTGAACTCGTTCAGTTCGTTGTTAAGCAGCCTCTGAACCTTCTCAACGTTGCTGAGAAGTATGACATCAAGGTGAACCTCTACGGTGGCGGTTACACAGGTCAGAGCCAGGCTCTTCGCCTCGCTATTGCACGCGCACTCGTAAAGATCAACGCTGACGACAAGAAGGCTCTTCGCGCAGAAGGCTTCATGACACGCGATTCACGTGCCGTTGAACGTAAGAAGCCAGGTCAGCCAAAGGCACGCCGCAAGTTCCAGTTCAGTAAGCGTTAATATTTATTTGATTCAACTTATAAAGATTATCGTTTAGTATCTAAACCGAGAAGATTTCTCACGGCATGAGGACTACTCCCCGGTTGGGTTTTCAAACAATTAAGAAACTTACAAAAGAAAGTAAACAACAATTATGTCAAGAACATCATTTGACGCCCTGCTCGCAGCAGGTGCACATTTCGGTCACCTCAAAAGAAAGTGGAATCCAGCTATGGCTCCTTATATCTTCATGGAGCGCAACGGTATCCACATCATCGACCTCAATAAGACAGTTGCTAAAGTTGACCAGGCAGCTGAAGCGCTCAAGCAGATTGCAAAGAGCGGAAAGAGAATTCTCTTCGTTGCTACTAAGAAGCAGGCTAAGGACATCGTAGCAGAGAAAGCTACATCAGTGAATATGCCATACGTTATTGAACGTTGGCCAGGTGGTATGCTCACCAACTTCCCAACCATTCGCAAGGCTGTGAAGAAGATGGCAAACATCGACAAGTTGATTGCAGACGGAACTTACGACAAGCTCTCAAAGCGTGAGAATCTTCAGATTCGTCGTAAGCGCGAAAAGCTCGAGAAGAACCTCGGTTCTATCGCTGACTTGACTCGCCTTCCTTCCGCTCTCTTCGTAGTTGACGTACTCAAGGAGAACATCGCAGTTCGCGAAGCTAACCGTCTCGGTATTCCTGTATTCGCTATCGTTGATACGAACTCTGACCCAGACAACATCGACTTCGTTATCCCTGCAAACGACGATTCCACAAAGGCTGTTGAAGTAATCCTCGACGCTTGCTGCTCAGCTATCGCTGAAGGTATCGAAGAGCGCAAGGCAGAGAAGATTGACATGGATGCTGCTGGCGAAGGTGAAGAAGAAAAGGAAGAGAAGCCTGCTCGCAAGCGTGCAACTCGTGCTCGCGCAGAGAAGAAGGAGGAAGCTCCTGCAGAAGAGGCTCCAGTAGCTGAGGAAGAAGCTGAACCAGCTGAGGAAGAGGCTCCTGCTGAAGAAGCATAATTTACAAAATAAAACGATTCACAAAACAACCAAAGAAGAGACAAGGAGCGTGAACTCACGCAATGGACTCACGCTCCTACTCTCTCGACAAAACATAATCAAACATTATGGCAATTACATTACAAGAAATCAATGCACTCCGCCAGAAGACTCAAGCAGGACTGATGGACTGCAAGAAAGCACTCACAGAAGCTAATGGCGACATGGAAGCAGCCATGGAAATCCTCCGTAAGAAGGGTCAGCTCGTAGCAGCAAAGCGTTCCGACCGCGAAGCATCTGAAGGTTGCGTTCTTGCAAAGGTTGATGGCAAGTTTGGTGCAATGATTGCTCTCAAGTGTGAAACAGACTTCGTTGCGAAGAATGCAGACTTCGTTGCTCTTGCTAACAAGATTATCGATGCTGCTATCGCTGCAAGATGCAAGACTCTTGAAGAAGTGAAGAACCTCAACATCGACGGTGTTTCTGCAGCAGAAGCTGTTGTGAACCGTTCTGGTATTACAGGTGAAAAGATGGAACTCGACGGCTACGCTACAGTAGAAGGCGAAAAGGTTGTAGCTTACAACCACATGAGCCAGAGCTTCCTCTGCACACTCGTTGCTTTCAACAAGGAAACTTCCGACGAAGTAGCTAAGGGCGTTGCTATGCAGGCTGCTGCTATGGCTCCTATCTACCTCAACGAGGCAGGTGTTTCTGAAGAAACCAAGGCTAAGGAATTGGCAAGCATCGTTGACAAGACCAAGGAAGACGAAGTGAAGAAGGCTGTCGAAAATGCTCTCAAGAAGGCTGGCATCAACCCTAATCTCGTGGATAGCGAAGACCACATCGCTTCTAACATCACAAAGGGCTACATCACAGCAGAAGAAGGCGAAAAGGCAAAGGAAATCATTGCATCTGCAAGTGAAACAGCTCGTCAGAACCTCAACGAAAAGAAGATTGAAATGATTGCTCAGGGTCGTTTGAACAAATACTTCAAAGAGGTTTGTCTCCTCGACCAGGCTTACATTGACGACAACAAGATTTCTGTTGCTGACTATCTGAAGGCAGCTGACAAGGAATTGACAGTTGTTGACTTCAAGCGATACACTCTCCGCGCAGAGTAATCTAACCGACTCTCGCCATTAAGAACAGCGCACTTAATGAAAAAAAATACCAAATATCATTTCCCCCATGCAAGGCTAAAAGCGCTGATTTAGCTTTGCTTCATGGGGAACAAAGAACACAAAATATGAGAAGAAAGATTTCAAGCTTATTGCTTTTAGGCATCTTTGTATGCGCCAGTGTTTCGGCACAAGAAAAGCAGCAATGGGTGAAGGTGGACCGTTCTCAATTGCCAGACTCTATCTTACCTGAAGAAATTACCTTTCCTCAACCAACCGACGACAAATACCGTGTTGTAACAAACCGTTTCTGGGAAAACTGGTTTGTTTATGCAGATGGTGGCGGTCACGCTTTCTTTGGGGACTATAGTCATTATGGAAAATTCAAGGAGACACTTGGTCCTGAATTTACCGTTGGTCTTGGTAAATGGTTTACTCCAGGCCTTGGTATTAAGGCTCAGTTTGGAATGGGTGCTTCAAGAGGTTTCATGACTAATGGCAAGATTTCCACATCAAACTATGGTGCACTTCCAAACCCATACATGGTTACTGATGTAGGCAATTATCCTCAGTACCACAATGGTAAGGCTTTCTGGCCAATGAAGACCAAGTATTGGGATGTTAGTTTGAATGCGACATTGAATCTCTCTCGCCTTTTCTGCGCTTGGGAGGACTATGGCACCAAGAAACTTTTCAACCAGTTTATCTTGACTCTCGGTTTTGGCGGTATTCATCACTACGACTACGACAAGGATAAGTACGGTCCTGAAAACGACTGGTACATGAATGCTGAACTTCAGTACAGCCGCTTCTTCACCAGAGCAAAGGCATTCTCTCTCGACTTCAAGGTTCGTTCTCAGATTTTTGAGACACACTTCGACCAGTCCTTCATTCAGGGACATCGTTGGGATGCTAATCTCGGTGTTGCACTCGGTTTGACTTACTACATCAAGGTTCGTGGTTGGGACCGTTGCGTTTCTTGTGGCGAAGCAAACTACTACATTCCTGTTGCACCTCAAGGAGATTGTCCTGAATACAAGACATTCACATTCTATGTCTTCTATCCAAACAACTACTCTGGTCGCGACGATGCTCCAGTTATTGCTGGTGATGCAGTTAACGCTATCGACTACCTCGCTGGTGGTATCTTCACTCAGAAGAAGTTTGTCAACACGAATGCAGTTGATGCAAACCTCAGTTCTTCTGCAAAGCTTCGCAGACAAGCAACAGAGGATATTGCTACAGAAAAAGCAACCTTCGGTGGAAATCAAATCGTAACTCGTGGTTATGAAATTTCCAAGGAGCCTATTTCTCTTAGCATGAGCGAAAGCGAACTCAAGGCATTCAAGGATAAGTATGGTTACTACTACGCTCCTATCTATGAAGGAAGTAACACTTGGTACTACCGTGTAGATGACGTGACAGCAACTCAGAAACTTCTCAGTGATGACAACTACAAGGAAAGCGAATCTTACTCTCTGAATGCTCACGCTGGTCTTGGCACAGTTCGTCAGAACATGCCTCTTGACAAGAACACAGACCTCTACAGCTTCGCAGATGTATATGCAGCTATCGAAGGTAACAATGGCTACATCAGCAAGTACGCAGACGCTAAGACTGTTGCAACTATCAAGGAAATCCTCGAAAGTGGTACAATCCTCAGCGTTCAGGCTGAAGGTCTTGCAACAAGCCAGGACAACAACAAGGAAAACGAAGTTGGTTTGCAGCGCAACAACACCCTTTCTCACAACCGTGCTCTCACCGCTATCAAGTGGTTGCAGGGATGTGGCAAGTTCACTGGTGTTCCTGCTGATGCCTTCTCTGTTAACTCTTTGAATGCTCCTATTTAAATGCAAAATTGAACCGTTGTGCTCGTATCAAGGTTAGCTACTTGATCAACAAAAAGTAAATTGATTCACAGCATTTAGAAATAAAACTCTAAATAACTTGATAAAAAGAAAACCCGTTGGAAAATTCCCAGCGGGTTTTCTTTTTATTGAACATGTTACAATCAATTGGACTCAAGGCATCAAATCAAACCAAAAGTCTCAAACATCTTTCGATAAGCATCAGCTTTCTTTTGCAAGGAAAGAGGATAGGCACGGGAACTGGATGGAAGGCGATAGAGGCTTATTGATTCTTGTTTTTCATTGAGAAGATGAGGAACACTCACAAATGTACCCACTTTTGGAAGCTGTTCTATGTGTAGATGCTCGCAAATGGTTTGTGTCGCTTTTTCCCCTGTTGTAATAATTGTTCTCAATTGTGGCATCTTCTTTATCAACGCAAAAATATCTGTTGATTCCACCACCTCTAAAAACTTATCCGAAGCATTATCATTCAAACGACGAATGGCATACGAAGTGTCAAAGAAACCAATTCCTTTTTCATGAAGGAATTCAATGATAAGAGGCAACTTGAACGTTTTGTTTTCTTCATCTACAAAATAGTTCTTATCGCCAAAGAAAACCAATCCTTCAATGCGCCAATGGTCCACTCCATCCTTTGACCTCTTGATATTTTGTTCATTCAAATAAGAAGGCAAAGCATTACTCACTTTATCTCCTACTCTAAATTCCGTCATTCCTCTCTCTTTTTTCCTTCTGAATGAGTCGTTCTTGAATCTTACGATAGAAGAATTTCACCTTCATTTGCATTCGATTTCGTTCCATCTTCAGAGAATCCAACTTCTCAGAAGCAGCACGCACCGTTGGATGATACACAGGCAATCCTTTCGACACATCTTCAAATTCAAAGACACCAAAGCGATAAATGCTATCCGCTTCTCGCGATTGCACTTTTGCCTCTTCCAGATTGATGGTGTCCTCAAAATAAAGAGCAGCCCAACGCACTTCTGTGGCACGAGGATAAGCCGAACGAATGGAATCAATCAAGGCATGAGCTTTCGCAAAATCCTTGTCTATCACAGCCTGTCGAGCTTCTTCCAAAAGAGGAACAGCTTCTTTGTTAGGATTCAACTTTTCACATGAAAAGAATGAAAGACACGCAAATATGGAAATCAATAATTTTTTCATCACAGATAGTATATAGCAGGAATTAATACATATTTATTGACAAATAACATCCTATGGATTCTTAATCTTCTCACCATTAATGACGAGATTGTCGAACTTCACATCGTGAACCAATCCCGTGATTTTCACTGGTTCTGCCGTAACACCTTCAAAGTCAGAGTTCTTCACATGGATGTTATAGACATTGGATTCAGTAGGCAAACCTATCATCAACACACCATACTTGCTCTTCTTGCAAGTCACATTGTCGAGGAACACATTTCGTACGGTAGGATTATGAGTGCGGTCTGCCTTTTCACGAGGTTCATAATCAAGATTGATTTTCAGCACAGCTTCACGACACTGTCCAACTTTTACATTTCTCACATAAATGCCATCTGTAATGCCACCTCGGCATGGATTTGTCTTGATACGAATCACGCGTTCCAAATTCGGACTGTCCATCGTGCAGTTCTCTACAAACACATTTTGACAACCTCCACTAATTTCACTTCCGACAACAACACCACCATGTCCATCCAACATTTCGCAATTCCTCACAATGATGTCCTTGCTTGGAATATTGAATGCACGTCCATCCGCATTTCGTCCACTCTTAATGGCTATGCAATCGTCGCCCGTATCGAATTTACAGTTCTCTATCAGCACTCTCTCACACGATTCTGGGTCACATCCATCTCCATTAGGTCCATCGTTCTGTATATACACATTGCGTACCACCACATTTTGGCACAACAAAGGATGAATCACCCAGAAAGGAGAACGAAGCAACTTCACACCCTCTATCAACACACCATCACATTGAAAGAAATTCACGAGTTGAGGGCGCAACCCCTTACCTTTTCCAAATCTGCGTTCATCTATCGGCACACGTTTTTCATTCATTTGCATCAACTCACCACGAGTCACACGTTGATGCTCAGGTGTTTTGTCTGTCCAATTGTAGTGAGCCGCACCACACATCGGCCACCAAGCATCCATTCCAGCACCACCATCAATGGTACCCTCACCCGTAATGGCTATATCGGTAGCATCTGTTGCATAAATCATAGGTTGATAATTCCAACAATCGTTGCCTTCCCAACGGGTACGGACTAAAGGATAAAGATTGGTGTCGGCAGAAAACAACAGAGTTGCTCCTTTTTCCAATACAAGGTTCACACCTGTTTGAAGGACAATGCCACCCGTATTCCACACACCTTCTGGCACAATTAAGCGGCCACCTCCTTCATTCGAGCAAGAAGTTATCGCCTCATTGATAGCCTTTTGGTTTTCTGCAGCGGTGGCATCAGTTCGAGCACCAAAATCTTTGATGTTATACGATTGGTTCGCAAACATAGGTTTACGGATGGATTGCTCAATCTGCTTGTAGGTTGTGTTCCAAACATCAGTTTCCTGAGCAGAGACCAGCAAACTGACCAGCATCGCACAACACAAACAAAAATATCTCACTATGATTTCTTTCCTTGCCATATTACACCTTAATATATTGTAGGAGGCAAAGATAAGGATTTTTAATTGTCAATTGTCAATTATCATCTAAAAAATCACTAAATTTGCACCTCAAAAACAAAAACGAATGAAATTTCTCACTGACGAAGAACTAAAGCAAAGCCTTTCTAATCCTATTTTCCATTTGATAGGCGAAACTGCCGACGAACTGCAAATGGAATGCTACGTGATAGGTGGATTCGTTCGCGACCTCTTTTTGGAGCGTCCGTCGAACGATATTGATTGTGTTGTGGTAGGAAGTGGCATCACGATAGCACATTTCGATGGCAACGAGATAGAATTTGTGGGAGCACGTCGCGAAAGCTATTCACATGATTCGCGCAAACCCGTTGTGGAGGATGGCACACTGGAAGATGACCAAAACCGTCGAGATTTCACCATCAATGCCATGGCACTCTGTCTCAATACGAATCGTTTTGGTGAACTCGTTGACCCTTTCTACGGATTAGAAGACTTGGAAGATGGTATCATCCGCACTCCTCTCGACCCCGACATCACCTTTAGCGACGACCCTCTGCGTATGATGCGCTGTGTGCGCTTTGCCACTCAACTCAATTTCTTCATCGAGGACGAAACATTCGATGCACTCCAACGCAATGCTGAACGCATCAAAATCATTTCGGGAGAGCGCATAGCCGACGAATTCAACAAAATCATGCTTGCCAAGCATCCATCCAAAGGTATCATGGATTTGGAACGCTGCGGACTGCTCCAACTTATTCTCCCGGAACTTGTTGCCCTCGAAGGTGTGGAAACCATGAATGGCAGAGGACATAAGGACAATTTCTACCACACGCTTGCAGTGCTGGAGAATGTAGTGAAAGCGCAGGAAATCGAAAATGAAGAATTAAGAATGAAGAATGAAGAATGTTTGATGGAAGACGACAATGTAAGTAACTTCCAATCTTCCCCCTCGGGGGATGAGAGGGGGGCTTTATGGCTCCGTTGGGCAGCACTTCTTCATGACATTGGAAAGCCTAAGAGCAAGCGATGGGATGCTTCCAATGGTTGGACTTTCCACAATCACGATTTCTACGGACAGAAGATGGTGCCTAACATTTTCCGCCGCATGAAGTTACCTCTCGACGAACGTATGAAATACGTGCAGAAACTTGTCGCTCTTCACATGCGCCCCATTGTCATTGCCGATGAAGAAGTCACTGATAGCGCTGTGCGCCGACTTCTTTCGGATGCAGGTGACAACATCGATGACCTCATGATGCTATGCGAAGCTGACATTACCTCCAAGAATGAGTTGAAGAAAGCACGATTCTTGGAAAACTTCCGCATTGTTCGTGAGAAAATTGCAGACTTGAAAGAACGCGATTACAAGCGCCTCTTCCAACCCGTTATCGATGGCGACGAAATTATGCAAATGTTTAATTTGAAACCAAGTCGAGAAGTAGGCACACTCAAGCAATCTCTCAAGGATGCCATCCTCGATGGCATCATCCCCAACGAACCCGATGCCGCCCGTCAGTTTCTCATCGAAAAGGGAAAAGAAATGGGACTCGCACCGAAAGAATAGAATCCCTTATTCACAAGAATTATATCTCTTATGGGGTTTCACGACCCAAACGAGCCTTCGTTTTCACCAAAACGAGGGCTCGTTTTAGTTAGAACGAGCCTTCGTTCTGCCTTTTCATCCCTATACTTTATTCTTGAAACATCGACTTCGTCTTGTTTTTTCTGACTATTCTGATTTCTATGATTGACTATTAAACAAAAAAATCAGTTTAATCAGGATAATCATTGTTTTTAAATAACATCGCACTGAAGTGCGGATTTAATGATTATTCTGATTTTCATGATTAACATTAAAAATAATCAGTTTAATCAGGGTAATCATTGTTTATGTGAAAAATCATAGCTATCTTTGTTCTCTAAATCAATGTGCTATGAGTGAAAAGTATTTGTTTGAAAACGAAACGTATAAAATCATTGGTGCTGCAATGGAAGTGCATCGTCAATTAGGCTGTGGGTTCACAGAAAAAGTCTATCAAGATGCGCTGGAAAAAGAATTCTTGTTACAAGGCATACCGAATAAGCGTGAAGTACACTTGCACGTAACCTACAAAGGCGAAGCTCTTAACTCGGATTTTATACCCGACTTCGTTTGCTATGACTGTATCATTGTCGAGTTAAAAGCTGTACAAGAACTAGACAACCTACATAGAGCACAGGCTATTAACTATACAAGAGTTGCAGGCTTGGGCTTAGCTCTTCTCATCAACTTTGGCGCTCTCTCATTAGAACACGAAAGATTATACAACAAGGATTTTGCAAAGAAAGCATCGACAACGTCTTGATTTTTATGATTTAACCGATTTCTCTAGAAAAACAATCCTTTTAATCAGTGCAATCTTTGTTTTAAAAAAAACATCGCACTGATGTGCTGGATTTATCTGATTATACTGATTTAGATGATTAACGTTAAATAATAATCTGTTTAATCAGGATAATCTTTGTTTTTCAAGAAACAAATCAGATGTTATTGGAATTGTAGCTATGCAATTATCGACGTTTATCAGAACAATTTTTATGTTTTTGTTTGCAAGTTGAAAAATAAAGCATACCTTTGTATATTCGAGTAATATGCAAAGGTTTTTGCATGTTTTATACCAAGAACAATTAGATAAACACGAGCTCAAACAAGCTATTGAACAAAACTAAAAATATCATTGAACGAAAATGAACAAACTAAGAATCCTACTCATGTCTTCTGTTCTGTTGGCTTCTACTGCTGTGGCACAGAACTTAGCTCCATCCACTACCCCTGCCCAACTGCTGAAAAGTGCAGAGGCACAGCGAACGGTGGAAATGATTCACAAGGTGAATGCCTATTGGCAAGCAAATCATCGTGCTGAATGTCGCGGATTTTGGGACAATGCAGCATATTTCACGGGTAACCAAGCTGCTTATGAACTGACGGGTAAGCCTGAGTATCTGGACTATGCCATCCGCTTTGCCGAGCATAACCGCTGGACGGGTGCGACGGAAAAGGACCCTAAGAAATGGGAATACAAGACGTATGGCGAGGATATGCGCCATGTGCTTTTTGCAGACTGGCAGATTTGCTTTCAAATCTATATCGACCTCTACAAGCTGGAGCACCGCGCTGAACGCTTGCAACGTGCACTGGAGGTGATGACCACTCAGGCTCAAATGGAAGAAAAAGACTTTTGGTGGTGGAGCGATGCGCTCTACATGGGTTTGCCTATCTTCACGAAACTCTATACGGTGACTCACGACCAGAAGTTGCTCGACAAGCAGTACGAGAGTTTCAAGTGGACTGACGACTTGCTCTTCGACAAGGAAGCACAATTGTATTACCGCGACGGAAAATACGTGCATCCAAAGGTGAAGACGGCTTGTAATGGTGGCAAGAGCTTCTGGGCTCGCGGCGACGGTTGGGTGTTGGCAGGCTTGGCAAAGGTGCTGCAAGATATTCCAAAGGATTCGAAGTATCGTGCTTTCTATGTGCAGCGCTTTCAGCAGTTGGCTGAAGGCGTGGCTCGTTGTCAGCAGGCAGAAGGCTATTGGAGCCGTTCGATGCTTTGCGAGGATGATGCTCCAGGCTATGAGACAAGCGGAACAGCTTTCTTCATCTATGGTATGCTCTGGGGCGTGAACAACGGTTTACTACC
>OMTC01000252.1 GCA_900313845.1 uncultured Prevotellaceae bacterium | reverse complement strand
AGATGCAGAATATTTGCCACCGTCTTGCAACGCTCTTTCATAGGATATACACCGAGCCAAACAGCACCGAGGTCAAGCCCGTTGGCTGCAAGGAGAATGTTCTCCGTTACTGCCGATGCATCCTGCACCCAATATTCTCGTCCATCACCTTCCATTGCCTTATTCATATCGCCACACACCACAATGCCCAAGGGAGCGTCAGCCACAGGACGCGAAGGTCCACCATTGCCGCCCAACGCCTTGAGCTGGGCTTTGTCGGTCACAACAACGAAATGCCAAGGTTGGCGATTCACAGCCGAAGGCGCAGCCATACCCGCACGGAGCAAGGTTTCGATTTTCTCTGGCTCCACGGCACGCTGCTGATAGGTGCGCACCGACGTGCGAGTCATGATGTTTTGGATAATCGAATCCGACACATTCACTTGATTCATATTCTTTTTCTTTGTTTTGTCACCTGGGGTAAACGACAGAATTCCCACTGACACAACCGCCAGAGAGAGCAGACGGATTAAGTTTTTGATTTTCATTTCACTGAATTATTAAATATTTCACTACCTTTGCACACGATTTCGCAGACCCTACTTTTCAACAATGCTGTTGACTCGTCGAGTTCATCACGAGAAGAACGGTATGCAGCAAATAGCATGATAAATAAAGATTTGTACATCGCAAAGATAAGAATAAAATCATGAATGGGACAAATTTTCCACTTGGATTTTAAGATTATTTTTAAGGATGAAACCTAAATGTACGGATTGACTAAAGTTTTTCTGAGGATATTGTCACACGCAAGTTAGCTTTTCGTGCGTCTTTCCTTTGGATTTACTGAAATAGCGAGGGCTCGTCATCATTCCGTCGAGCCTTCGCGGGAGTTCTGCCGAAGGCTCGTTATCGTTCCGTCGAGCCTTCGCGCAACTAGTTGACTCAAACAAACGAATGACTAAAAGCAAAAAAATGATTTGGTTTTTCCTTTGGCATTTGCCTGCCTCTTCATCTGCAATAGTCCACTGCAATCACGATTTCCCCTCAAACTGGCTCGTGCAGTCTATGAGACGGGGTGCTCTTGGATTTTCATCCTGCTCTATCTGTTCATTACCTTCCTCCTGCTCGACATTGGCCGAATTCTCCACTTGGTGCCAAAAACCTTCCTGCACCACAGCGCCATCGGCACAGTAAGCATCATCCTGCTACTGACGGGCGTGTTCGTGTATGGTTATCTGCACTACCTCGACAAGTACCGCGAAACCCTCACGCTCAATGGAAAGGGAAAGCTGAAGAAGGAGATGAAGGTGGTAATGGTCAGCGACCTCCACATCGGCTATCACAATAACCGCAAGGAACTGGTGCGATGGGTGGACATGCTGAATGCCGAACATGCCGACCTCATCCTCGTGGCTGGCGACATCATAGACGGCAGCATTCGTCCCGTGGATGAAGAACGGATGGAGGAGGAATTTCATCGACTGAACGCACCCATCGTGGCATGCTATGGCAACCACGATTACCTCACGGGCATCAATCGCTCTGAGGCTTTCTTCAAGAAGGCAGGCATCCAACTGGTGCAAGACTCCAGCGTGACGATTGGCGACCTCTGCGTCATTGGGCGTGACGACCGCAGCAACCGCCGCCGCAAGACAGTGAAGGAATTGGCGAAGGCTGCCGACATGAACAAATACACCATCCTGCTCGACCATCAGCCCTACCACTTGGAACTGGCGGAGCAGAGTGGCATCGACTTCCAATTTAGCGGACACACCCACGAGGGACAAGTGTGGCCCATTTCCCTCATCACCCACTCCACCTACGAATGCGACTTCGGCCCATGGCAACGAGGCGACACACAGTATTACATCAGTTCAGGTCTTGGCATCTGGGGCGGCAAGTTCCGCATCGGCACGAGGTCGGAATACTTGGTAGTGAATATTAAGTGAGGAGTGAGAAGTGAGAAGTGAGGAATTATTCTTTTGAGTAATCCGATAAATTCCAAATACAGAATTAATCTCTATACTATTTTTATTCAATGATGAACAAAACCTTTTTATTGTTGTCTGCATTCGTCGTTCTTTCGCAAAGCACTTCAGCTCAGCGATTTGCCATCGACGACACTTTGCAGAACGTAGTTGTGACTGGAACAAGAAACGCAACCGACATGGCAAACCTACCTGTGACAGTAAGTGTGGTTGGTAACGACAAACTGAACGAGAAATACAGCGCAACAGTGCTGCCAACCCTCAATGAACACGTGCCAGGTTTCTTCGCTACAACGCGCGGTATGGCGGGTTATGGCGTATCGACGGGTGCTGCAGGCGGCATGCGCATGAGAGGTATCGGTACGATGGCAAACTGCTTGGTATTGGTGGATGGACAACCTCAATACGCCGGACTCTACGGACATCCCATTCCCGACCTCTACTCCACTGCTATGGCTGAGCGCGTGGAAGTGGTGCGTGGTCCTGCATCACTCTATTACGGCTCGAATGCGATGGGTGGTGTGATGAATATCGTCACTCGCAAAATGCTTTCCAACGGGCAGCGCACGCAAGTACAAGTGCAAGGCGGAAGCTATGGAACCATCGAGGCACACGCCACCAACCAATTGCGCTTGGGCAAATTCTCTTCTGCCATCGGCTTGAATTTCAACACGACCGATGGACACCGCAAAAACTCGGAATTTGAACAGTATGGTGGTTTTGCCAAGTTTGGCTATGATTTCAGCGAACATTGGCAGGCTGTTGCCAACATGAACCTCACTTACTTCGAGGGTTCCAACCCTGGCGAGGTAAGCAATCCTTATATTGACAACGACCAATGGATTACTCGTGGATTCGCTTCTGTGGGTGTTCTGAACAATTATGGAAAAACTTCGGGAGCCATCCGTGGATTCTACGACTTTGGGCATCACAAAATCAACGATGGATACCATCCTGGTGGAAAACCTCAGACCGTGCATTATCTGCACAACGACCTGAATGCAGGCGTGAGCGCATTTGAGAGCACTTCGCTTTGGAGCGGAAACGTCACAACACTCGGCTTCGACTGGCAGCACTTTGGTGGAGAGGCTTACACGCGCAAGATGGAGACAGGCGAACATGCCACAAACTATGTGGACACGACAGAGGATGAATTTGCAGGTTACATCGACTTCCGTCAGGACCTCGCAACATGGCTTACCCTCGACGCAGGTTTGCGTGTGGACAACCATTCACAGTCGGGCACTGAACTGATTCCGCAAGGTGGTTTCGCTTTCCGTCTGCCTCATCAGATAGAATTAAAAGCATTCGTCAGCAAAGGTTTCCGCAATCCTACACTTCGCGAAATGTACATGTTCCGCCCTGCCAATCCAAATCTTAAGCCTGAGCGCATGATGAACTACGAACTTGCCTACGCCCAGCACTTGCTCGACAACCATTTGCGTCTTGGACTGAACCTCTACTACATCAAGGCTGAAAACCTGATTGCAACCTCAATGGTGGATGGAAAACCGCTCAATATCAACACGGGCGAAGCAGAGAACTACGGTTTTGAATTCGACTTGGGTTATCGCATTGATTCTTTCTGGCGCTTGGATGCCAATTATAGTACGCTCCACATGAACAAGACGAAAGTGACTGGTGCTCCTGAGCATAAACTCTTTGTGGGTGGAAACTACGACGCCAAGCACTGGGCATTGAATGCAGGTTTCACTTTCTTGGCTCTCTACACAAGCGTGGGTGAGAATCCTATGAAGGAAGAAGTGCCTCTCCTCAATGCTACTCTCTCCTACAAACCAGTTTCTCAAGTCCGTCTTTTCGTGAAAGGCGAAAACCTTTTCTGGCAGAGATACGAAGTGATGGCAGGCTATCCTATGCCTCTTGGCACAGTGATGGGTGGCTTAAGCGTCACATTTTAATTAATGACATCGTTCTCTTCAAACAAAGACCATTTAAGCAAAAACATTCATTCTCTCATTATCATATAAAGCTATGAGTAAAGTTCTGATGATAAATGGTAGTCCACGCGAAAACGGGAATACCAAATTGGCATTAAAAGAAGTGGCAAAGACGCTCAACGAGGAAGGAATCGAAACCGTCATCGTTGATATTGGCAAGAAGGCAATGCAAGGCTGCATTGCTTGTGGATGGTGCGGACGCATGGGCAAATGCACATTCAGCGACACGGTCTATGACAAGATTCTTGAGGAGTTTCGTGATGGCATTGACGGTTTCATCGTGGGCAGTCCTGTCTATTACGGAGGTCCTAACGGCAGTGTCTGCGCTTTGATGGACCGCATTTGTTATTCGCTCAATCGCTACATGCAATTCAAGCCAGCTGCATCCGTAGTGGTTTGTCGAAGAGGTGGAGCCTCAGCAGCTTTCGAACGCCTCAACCAGTATTTCACCATCCTCAATATGCCTATTGTTTCCTCGCAATACTGGAACATGGTATATGGACAAACACCTGGGCAGGCGCAACTCGACGAAGAAGGTATGCAAACCATGCGTACCCTTGGCCGCAACATGGCATGGATGATTAAGAAACTGAACGTAGCTGAAGATGGGCATCCAGCCCTCGAGTCACCTGCTCGCACGAACTTCATCCGCTGA